>WTHX01000163.1:24134-32029 GCA_011522975.1 Alphaproteobacteria bacterium
TTAGGCGCGGTTTTGACGGTTTTCAATCAGATCGTCAACAACCCCAGGATCTGCAAGGGTTGAGGTATCGCCCAATTCGGCAAAATCATCAGCGGCAACTTTACGCAGAATACGGCGCATGATCTTGCCCGAACGTGTTTTCGGAAGCCCAGGCGCCCATTGCAACAGATCAGGGGTCGCGATCGGGCCAATTTCTTTGCGCACCCATTGCCGCAATTCAGCGTGCAATTCATCGCTTGGGTCTTCGCCCATAACTAAAGTTACATAGGCGTAAATGCCCTGACCTTTAATGTCATGGGGATAGCCCACCACAGCGGCTTCAGCAACTTTAGGATGGGCCACTAATGCGGATTCAACCTCTGCTGTGCCCATGCGGTGCCCTGAAACGTTGATCACATCATCAACACGGCCGGTGATCCAATAATAACCATCTTCATCACGGCGACAGCCATCACCCGTGAAATAGCGGCCGGGGAAAGTGGTGAAATAGGTTTGGATAAAGCGTTCATGGTCACCATAGACCGTCCGCATCTGACCCGGCCATGACCGATTGATGCAAAGATTGCCATCAGCCGCGCCATCAATAATGTTGTTGTCACCATCGACCAAAACAGGATTGATGCCAAAGAAAGGCCGTGTTGCTGACCCTGGTTTGGTGGCGGTTGCGCCAGGCAATGGCGTGATCATGATCCCGCCGGTTTCGGTCTGCCACCATGTATCGACAATCGGGCAACGGCCATCACCGACAACATTATGATACCACATCCATGCTTCAGGGTTGATCGGCTCACCCACAGAACCCAACAGACGAAGTGATGACCGATCTGTTTTGGTGACAGGGTCATCCCCTTCACGCATCAAGGCACGGATAGCGGTTGGTGCGGTATAGAAAATGCTGACTTTATGCTTTTCAACCACCTGCCAGAACCGGCTGGCATCAGGATAGGTCGGCACGCCTTCAAACATCAAGGTTGTCGCGCCATTGGCCAGCGGCCCATAAATGATATAGGAATGGCCTGTCACCCAACCGACATCGGCGGTGCACCAATAGATATCACCATCTTGATAATCAAAGACATATTGATGGGTCATGGAGGCATAGACCATATAACCGCCGGTGGTATGCATGACGCCTTTTGGCTGACCTGTAGACCCTGACGTATAAAGGATGAACAAAGGATCTTCCGCGTTCATTTCTTCAGGGGGGCAGTCGCTGGAAGCATTGGCCATTTCTTCGTGGTACCAGAAATCACGGCCTTCAACCCAATTGATATCACCACCTGTACGGCGCACAACAATCGCTGTTTTACACATGGAACAGTTTTCCAGCGCGGCATCTGTATTGGCTTTCAGCGGGATGCTGCGGCCACCACGAACACCTTCATCGGCGGTGATAATGACAGAACTGTCACAATCAATGATACGGCCTGCTAGGGCATCGGGGGAAAATCCGCCAAAGACAACCGAATGGATGGCGCCAATTCGGGCTGTTGCCAGCATCGCCACCGCCGCTTCTGGGATCATCGGCATATAAATGGTGACGCGATCTCCTTTTTTGACGCCGCGTGCCTTCAGGACATTGGCGAATTTTGAAACCTCCTCATGCAACTCACGATAGGTGATATGGCGGCTGTCTGACGGCTCATCCCCTTCAAATATAATGGCGGTTTGATCGCCTCTTTCAGCCAGATGACGGTCAAGGCAATTGGCGGCAGCATTAAGCGTGCCATCTTCATACCATTTGATGCTCAAATTCTTGGCATCATAGGAGACGTTTTCAACTTTGGAATAAGGCTTGATCCAATCAATGCGCTTGCCTTGTTCGCCCCAGAATGCGTCTGGATCAGCGATGGAAGCGGCATACATTTTTTGGTAGCCAGCGTCATCAATCAATGCGTTTTTAACAACCGCATCACTTGGTGGAAAAATCATTTCATCAGACATTACATCCCCCTCAATTCAAGTTTATTGTGTCTGTCTAAACAATATAGTGGCAGTTTAACCATATCGATTGATTTTTCTAGTGCCTTTAGCCGTTCAACCAAAATAGCCCTCTGTTAACAGCGCTTCGGCCGCCTCGCTATCTTCAAGCGCCATGATAATGCCGACGGTTTTGGCGCTATAACCTGCACGGGCAAGGCTGGCATAATGGCGATCACGCCACCCGTCTTTCATTTCACTCTGGCCAATGGGCGGTTTGCGATAAGGCCCCAGCCGCCTTTTGCGGGCATAGATTAATGCCGCTGAAATTTCAACGTCATGGTCATGATCATCATCATAATCACTGATGGCTTGATTGATCACTGGGTCGGCCACGCCGCGTTCATAAAGTTTTCTTTTGATCTGCAATCGTGATGCCCCTTGGCGGCGGAGGGAGGCGGTTTTTTGTTCGGCAAATACCTGATCATTGACATAGCCTTTATCCCGGCAGGTCTTGACCATATCATCGATTAATTTACCCATGCGGGTGGGGTCCTCATCGGCCATTTTGCGTTTGGCAAATCGCCCCAACACCTCTTTGAGCCGAGCTTCGGTGCTGGCATAACGGCCGAGGTAATGCAGCGCTTTATTTTCCAGCCGTTTTAAAATCTTATCATCCTGTCGCATTTCGCCACGATAGCATAATTCATCATTCTTTATCCATGGCGAAGGAGGCAAATAATGAGGTGCTGATGTTATGTTTTAAGACAGCCAAAGGCGTAGATCGCCCTAAAGATTGCACCTTGCAGATTGTGCCTTGAAAGCCTATGTCATAAGAAGTTCATTAACAGAGACATATCATGCCCCAACCCCGCCCTATTCAAATCGGCTTGATCAACACGATCGGCACTTGGACGCTCTATAAACGCGAAGTCATGCGGTTTTTAAAAATCCTAGGCCAGACCGTTGCCGCCCCTATGACAACAGCGGCTTTGTTCATGGCGGTCTTCGCGGTTGCGGTGGGCGATCGCATCACCGAAACAGGCGGCATAGATTATGTAGTCTTTCTAGGGCCGGGCTTGGTGATGATGGGGGTGTTGCAAAATGCTTTTGCCAATACCTCAACCTCAATGGTGATTGGTAAAGTTCAAGGCAATATTGTCGATATCACCATGCCGCCATTGGGCCCCCTTGAAGTCATGACCGCGATGGTGGCGGCAGGCGTTACCCGCGGGTTGATGGTGGCGCTGATCACCGCGACAACCCTTGCTGTTCTGGGGTCGGCTGGCTTTCCTTTATATCCTTTAACCGCTTTGATGTTTTTGATCCTTGGGTCAACCGTCATGGCATTGGCGGGGCTTTTGACAGGCATTTGGGCTGATAAATTTGATAATCTGGCGACCATCACCAATTTTGTTGTGCAGCCTATGGTGTTTTTATCGGGCACGTTTTACGCCATCGAACAATTGCCCGAACCTTTTGATGTTTTGGCCTTATATAACCCTGTTTTTCACATGATTGATGGCTATCGATATGCCACAATTGGGCAAGCATCATTCCCGCCATTTTACGCGGCGTTAATTTTATTGGGCATTTCGGTGCTGCTTGGTGTAATTTGTTGGCTGATCTTGAAAAAAGGGTACAAACTTAAAGCATGACTAAGGCCACCTCCGTTTCATTTCCCGATGGGATTCTTTCCAGCAGTCAAATTGCCCATGCCATCGACAATGGCGTGATCAATTTGGCGTCGCCGCCGCTTGAAGGGCAAATTCAGCCCGCATCTCTTGACCTTAGATTAGGCAAGCGGGTTTGGCGTATTCGCGCGTCATTTCTGCCCGGCCATGGCGTCAGCGTTGCGGAAAAATTAAAAACAATCGCCATGCATGAAATTGACCTGACCCAAGATGCGGTGTTGGAAAAAGGTTGTGTGTATATCGCTGAATTGGAAGAAAGCCTTAATCTGCCCGATGGCTTGTCAGGTTTTGCCAATC
Source organism: Alphaproteobacteria bacterium (assembly GCA_011522975.1). Taxonomy (GTDB): domain Bacteria; phylum Pseudomonadota; class Alphaproteobacteria; order Puniceispirillales; family UBA1172; genus JAGWAQ01. Next base: position 28,046 of record WTHX01000163.1, read on the forward strand.
CGAAAAGTTCAACCGGCCGGCTTGATGTCTTCACCCGCATGATCACCGATGGCGCGACTGAATTTGAAAGCGCCGCCCCGGGGTATCAAGGCCCGCTTTACGCGGAGATTTCACCGCGGACATTTTCAATTTTGGTGCGGCGTGGCTCTCGCCTGTCGCAATTGCGGTTTCGGCAAGGGGCGTCAAAGATTGATGATACCGATATGCAACGCCTGCAAGATGAGATTGGCCTTGTTCATGGCGGTGGTCTCAATGGTGCTGATATTCGTGATGGTGTGCCGTTGAGCGTTGATCTGTCGGGACAGGCTAATCCTGATTTGCCTGGGTTGATTGGCTGGCGTGCGCGCAAACATGCTGGCATGATCGATGTTGATCGGCCGAAAACCTATCCGGTGGCGGCCTTTTGGGAAAAAGTCACCACCAGTGATTTAAGCGGCGGCGGGTTGGTCTTAAACCCTGATGAATTTTATATTCTGGTCAGTCGTGAATGTGTTACCGTACCGCAAAATTACGCCGCTGAGATGAGCGCCTATGACACCCGCGTTGGTGAGTTTCGGGCCCATTACGCTGGGTTTTTCGACCCTGGGTTTGGCATGGCGCAACTGGGGGCGGGAACAACACGGGCTGTGCTTGAAGTGCGGTCCCATGATGTGCCGTTTTTAATCGAAGAAGGCCAAACTGTTTGCCGTTTGGTTTATGAACCTTTGTCGGAAACACCGGAAGTGCTTTATGGGTCTTCTGGCTCAGGGTCTAATTATCAGGCTCAAGGGTTGCAATTGGCCAAGCATTTCCTGCCGCCAGAAAAAGAGTGATATCATGTCATCTGCAGTAATGGGAAATTATGGCCGTATTGATTTGGCCTTTGATCACGGCGATGGCAGTTGGCTGGTGACGGCTGATGGCACGCGCTATCTTGATTGCGCGGCTGGGATCGCGGTGAACACCCTTGGTCATGGTCATCCGCATTTGGTCGAAGCGTTGAAAGCGCAAGCCGATAAACTTTGGCATGTATCGAACCTTTATCACATCCCCGAACAACAGCGCTTGGCCGAACGGCTTTGCGGTCTTTCAGGTCTTGATAAGGCGTTTTTCTGTAATTCAGGGGCGGAAGCCACCGAAGCCGCCGTCAAAATGGCGCGCCGTGCTATGCATGACCGGGGCGAGACATCGCGTCATACCATCCTATGTTCTGAAGGCGCGTTTCATGGCAGGACCATTGCGATGCTGGCGGCAACAGATCGCCCTGTTTTCCGTGAAGGTTTTGGTCCCATGCCCGAAGGGTTTGGCCATTTTGCTTTTGGCAATATGAACGCCTTGCGCGACAGGCTGGCGGCGGATGCTGAAACAGGGCATCCTGAGATTGCGGCGGTGATGGTTGAATCTGTCCAAGGCGAAGGTGGGGCAAAACCCCTGCCAGAACGGTTCTTTGCTGAATTGCGTGAGGTCACGTCCGAATTTGGATGTTTGTTGATTGCCGATGAAGTGCAGATCGGTGTTGGCCGGTCAGGCTATATTTTCTCATTTGAAGAAAAAGGCATCACCCCAGATATCGTTGCCATGGCCAAAGGCTTAGCGGGCGGCTTCCCGATTGGGGCTGTGTTGACCTCTGAGGCTGTTGCCGCCGCTATGACGCCTGGCAGCCATGGTTCAACCTTTGGCGGCAACCCATTGGCGATGGCCGCCGCCCATGCTGTGCTTGATGTGTTGGAATCAGATGGCTTTATGGCGGATGTCAGGGCGCGGGCAGAAATGCTGGCCAAAGGCGTTGATGAAATATCCCATGATTGCAAATTATTCTGTCGCCGCGGCAATGGGTTTTTGCAAGGCTTAGTCTTTAATGATGATATCCCCGCGATGGATGTGGTGGCGGCATTGCGCGCCCAGCATGTCTTGACTGTTCCCGCGTCAGAGAATACGGTGCGCCTCCTGCCGCCATTGACCTTATCAAGGGATGAGATCACTCTGTTGTTGGATGTGCTGAAGACCACCATGGATGAAATGAAAGCAAAATCATGACCAGCCATTTTATCGACCTTGCCGATTTTGAAGGCGATGTGCTGAAAGAAATTTTAGCCGATGCTGATGCTATGAAATCAGGGGCTAAACCCCATGCTGATTTATTGGCGGGTAAAACCGTTGCGATGATTTTTGAAAAACCATCCACCCGAACACGGGTTTCGTTTGAAGTAGGGATCAAGCAATTGGGGGCAACGCCGCTGACGCTGAGGTCTGAAGAAATGCAATTGGGGCGAGGGGAGACGGTTGCTGATACAGCCCGTGTTCTTTCAGGTTATGTCGATGCAATTATGATCAGAACCTCACGCCATGAGATTATTACCGAATTGGCTAAATTTGCCACCATCCCTGTGATCAACGGCTTAACAGATCGCAGCCACCCTTGTCAGGTGATGGCTGATGTCATGACCATGGCTGAATTAAAAGCCCAAAACCATGACTTTAGCGGATTGAAAGTCGCGTGGTTTGGCGATGGTAATAACATGGCGGTCAGCTGGATTGAAGCGGCGGTCAAAATGGATTTTCGCCTTGATCTGGCCGTGCCGCCAGCGCTTGCGCCTGATGTTGATCTCGCTGATATGATGCAGCATCCTAATATCACCTTGACCGCAGACCCTGAAGATGCCGCTAAAAATGCTGATGTGATGGTGACCGACACGTGGTCGTCAATGGGGATGCCCGGCGGCTATTCCAACTCTGGGGATCGGCAGGATTTGCTCCGTCCTTATCAGATTAATCAACGGCTGATGGATATGGCCAATGACGATGCAGTGTTTATGCATTGCTTGCCTGTTTACCGCGGGCAAGAAGCAAGCGCTGATGTGGTTGATGGCCCACAATCGGTGATTTGGCAAGAAGCCAACAACAGGCTGCATGTCCAAAAAGCAATCATGGCGTATTGCTTTAACACTTAAATTATTCCAGTTGTCTTAAGGGTTTGACGATGACAGCGACTATTGCTTCTGAAGTGCAAAATGGTGTTTTGCCATTCTTAATGAATACAGGCGGCAACAGAACCGCTTTGCGGGGGCGTTTGGCGCGGGTGGATGGCATCGCCAGTTCTATTCTGGCGCGGCATGACTATCCGCTTGCGGCGGCTGAGCTTTCGGCTGAATCCATTGCTTTGGCGGCATGTCTGTCCAGTACGATGGATTTTGAAGGTATTTTCACCCTGCAAGCCAGTGGCAATGCCAGCATTTCAACCTTATTCGCTGATGTCACGTCAGCCGGCGCGGTCAGGGCTTATGCCCAAGTGGCAGAAGATTTTGACAGAGAGCAGTCTTTAGGCGCGCCAGCCGCTTTGATTAAATTGATGGGCACAGGGTATTTGGCCTTTACCGTCGATCAAGGTGAAAATGGCCGTTACCAAGGTATTGTCCCAATTGAAGAACCTGATCTGAACGCTGTTGCCATGCGGTATTTCTATAATTCTGAACAATTGGATACCGCCCTTTTATTGGCGGCCAAGCCCGATGGTGATGGCGGCTGGCACGCGGCGGCATTGATGCTGCAACGGATTCCTGAAACAGGCGGGAATAATGAGCCGCAACCGTTCACCGATGAAGAAGATGATATTTGGCATACCGCCTGCACATTGATGGCAACCTGCACCCGCGATGAATTAATCGACCCCAATATTAGCCCAGAAGAATTATTGCGGCGGTTGTTCCAAGAACTTAATGTTGCCGTATTGCCGTTTAAAATGATGCAGGATGAATGTCGGTGTTCCCCTGATCGGGTGGAACGGATGCTGGATGGTTTGGAACAAGCCGAGAAAATTGATCTGGCTGATGACGACAATAAGATCACTGTTTCTTGCGAGTTTTGCAAAAAGGAACACCATATCAATATCTGATGGAGGCACGATATGACCGCAACAATAAAGCCTGATGCCAATCAGCCACGCTTAACAGCATCTGCGGGTTATCCATCCTCAAGGCTTGTTTCGCGCCGTGCTATGATCAAACA
>WTHX01000163.1:32129-36809 GCA_011522975.1 Alphaproteobacteria bacterium
TCGTTGTTGCTTTCGGCCTGTCAGACCAAAGAGCCACCGCTCCCGCAAATCACAAAACCAGGGGGGATGATTAACCTTGGGGTGGCTGCGGTTGATGTCATTAATGACTATAAAACCCCTAGCGATGCGATTTATATTGATCAGATTTTCACCCCATCCCCTGCCAGTCAATTGACCGATTGGGCCAATACCAAATTATTGCCGCTTGATGATCGTGGCAATTTGCTGGTCACCATCACGGCGGCTGAAATGACCGAACGTGATATTCAAAATGATGATGGGCTCAAAGCGCTCTTTACCAATGAACAGCGCTTGTTGGTAGCGGTGAAATTTGAAGGTATTTTCAGTTTCAGTCATCCTGACAATAATCGTTCCGCCACATTGACGGTCCAAAGCACAGCCCAATCTTCAATCGCTGATAATACATCCCCTGCTGATGCGGATGCTATTCGGGCGAGGGTTATTCATGAGGCTTTAGGGCGATTTGACCAAGAGTTCCGCCGCCAATTGCGTTCAGCATCGTCAAACGGTTGGCCGTTGCTGTAAGGTTTTAATCTAGCGGCGCCAAAAACCAGGGGCCAGCATCACCAAGACGGTGAATAACTCCAACCTGCCAATCACCATCGCGCCGCATAAGATCCATTTCGCCATGATCGACAGGCTGTCAAAATTTCCTGCAGGTCCAATCGTATCCCCAAGCCCAGGGCCGACATTACTGATGGATGTTGCCGCGCCTGAAAGTGCGGTTTCAAGATCAAGGCCTGTTAGCCCCAAAAGCGCGGCGACAACCACAAAACAAAGAATATAAAGATAAAAGAACCCCATGACCGCATCGATCACCGTTTCGGGGATGGCGCGTTTGTTGTAATAAGCAATCACCACCGCGTGAGGGCGCAACAGCCGTGACAATTGAATACGAGCATTGGCGGCCAAAACTTGGAAGCGGAACATTTTAATCCCACAAGTGGTGGACCCGGCACAGCCGCCAATAAACATACACATCAACAACAAGACGGTGGCACTGCCGCCCCAAGCCCCGAAATCAGCACTGCCATAACCTGTACCAGTAATCATCGATACGGTGTTGAACACTGAAAGACGGATTGATTCCGCCAGCATCAAATCATGGCTCAACATCAATTGCCATGTGATGAGGATTGCGATTAAGGTCAGCAGAGCAAAAAACCAGCGGACTTGCGGATCAGACGTCAGGCGTGACCAGCCGCCACGGGTGATTGCCAGATAATGGGCAAAAGGCAAACTGCCAACAATCATGCCGACAATAATTACCCATTCGACATAGGCATTATCAAACGCCCCGATTGACATGGTACGGGTTGAAAACCCGCCGGTAGCCAAGGTTGTCATGGCATGGGTGATGGCATCAAAAAAAGGCAAGCCCGCGCCATAAAGCATCAGGCTCCATAATAATGTCAGCCCGCCGTAAACAAGGCTAATCCCGCCCGCCAGTTCAGCCGCCCTAGGCACAACTTTATCAGGGGTTTCATAAGATTCAGTTTTGAACAACTGCATACCGCCAACGCTCAACATCGGCAGAACAGCCAAGGCCATCACAATAATCCCGATCCCGCCAAGCCATTGCAACAAGGCCCGCCAGACCAACACCCCAGGGGACATGGCTTCGATGACCGGGATAACGGTGGACCCTGTGGTGGTAATACCAGAGATCGATTCAAAAACAGCATTGGTCAGGCTCATGCCTGTATTGGCCAGCAAGAAAGGCAAAGCCCCAAATAGCCCGATCAAAATCCATGCCGCATTGGTCAACAGAAAGGCTTGCCGTAAGCCAAGGTTTTCATCGGCGCGCAAGCGGGTGGACAGCAACAAGCCAAAGCCAAAAAATAAAGTAATGGCACTGGCGGCTAAAAATGCCGTCCAATCGTCATAGCCCATGGTGTAATCGACAATCGCCGGGATTACCATTGCACCAGCCAATAAAGACAGCAAAAGGCCAAGAATATGAAAAACAGGGCTGAGCAGCATGGCCTATACCCAAGTGGTCTCAAGGAACTTATTTATAGGCTAAAATGGCCTGTTTTGTCTAGTTTTGGCGTTACTGCGCTTGCGTCACTGCACTTGTGTCAGGAAACGTGTTTGCAATTGCGCATCATCAGCAAAGACGCCTGTAAACCGTGTGGTGACCATGCTGACACTAGGTTTACGGACACCGCGTGTTGTCATGCATTGATGCTGGGCATCAACGATCAGTGCCACGCCTTTAGGCTCCAGAATGGTCTGAATGGTTTCAGCAATCTGGGCGGTCATGGTTTCCTGGGTTTGCAGACGCTTGGCAAAAATATCAATCACCCGCGCCAATTTAGAAATCCCAACAACTTTACGGTCAGGGAAATAGGCGATGCTGGCTGTCCCTAAAATCGGCACAATGTGATGTTCGCAATAGGATTCAACACGAATATTCTTAAGCAGAACCATGTCATCATAGCCGTCGACTTCTTCGAAAGTGCGCGCCAACATTTCAGCGGCGTCTTCCTGATAGCCAGCAAAGAATTCATCATAAGACCGGATCACCCGGGCAGGGGTATCCAACAGACCTTCGCGATCAGGGTTGTCGCCTGTCCATTCAATCAGCGTCCGAACCGCGGCTTCGGCTTCTTCACGGGTTGGACGTTGGCCGCGCGCAGGGCTCGCCGCATCGGATGATACAGGATCATTGATTTTATTCTGATCATTGGGGGTCATGGTATTTTCAGCTTACGCCGCCTTCAATAAAATATACTCAAGCACCATATGGTGCATCACTGTTCAAAATCAACCGTTAAGTCATTCTATCATATGGCGGGATGGGGTGAAACCTTACCATGATAGGCGGTTAATCCAACGCCTCCAGATAGACAGGGGCAACACCAGATTGGTCACGGTCTCTTGGGTCATGGCTGACCATCAGCACAGGAAGATTGCGGCTTGAAATCTCTTGATGGACAAGGGCAGAAAACATAGCGCGCGTGTCATCATCCAGCCCTGAAAAAGGCTCATCCAGCAACAAGGCATCAGGTTCAGCCATCAAACAGCGCATCAGTGCCAGCCGTGCCTTTTGCCCGCCTGATAAGGTCAGCGGGTCACGGTCTCCCATCCCTGCAAGACCAATTCTTTCCAATTCGTGATCAATCCGCTCTTTGCGGTCATGGCTGGGTTTCATGCCAAAGGCCAGATTGCCCGCCACCGTCAGATGGGGGAACATCAACGGGTCTTGAAACATAATCCCAATGCGGCGGGTTTCAGGCGGCAGGTGATTAAGGGTTTTGCCGTTTAAAACAATAGACCCTTCAGCTTTTAATTGAGGGTCAGGCATGCCGCAAATCCAGCTTAGCAAGGTTGATTTCCCCGCCCCGCTCGGCGCCATTAATAACGCCACCTCACCCGCGGCAATCGTCAAAGACAAAGGCTTGAACAGCAATTTATCCCCAAAACCAAGGGCAGCGTTTTCAATCATAAGGGCGGGTTTGTCAGCAGATTTTTTGGGCATGAGGCATCCAAGGTCTTTTGCTTTATGGTATCGGCCCTATGGCAATGAAACAAGGCATAAGACAAGAATATGCAGATCATTGCCAAGTTATGAGCCTAAGATTAAACTTTCTTTAAACCTTTGATGAAAGCCTGCTTGATGTCACCCAATAAATCTTCAGCCAAAAACATTTTATTCATCATGTTTGATCAGTTGCGGTTTGATTACTTAAGTTGCACAGGGCATCCGCATTTGCACACGCCTCATATTGATCGGCTGGCGGCAAAGTCGGTGCGGTTTTCTCAATGTTATGTGCAATCGCCAGTATGCGGGGCATCGCGCATGTCTTTTTACACTGGCCGCTATGTCAGCAGTCATGGCGCCGCGTGGAACAACATCCCTCTCAAAGTTGGTGAGATGACTTTAGGTGATCATTTGCGTGACCGCGGCATGGACGCCTATTTGATCGGCAAGACCCATATGAAGGTTGATGCCAAAGGCATGGCACGGCTGGGCTTGACGCCGGAAAGCATCATTGGCGCGCGGGTATCGGAATGCGGCTTTGATGTCATCACCCGCGATGATGGGCTGTGGGGCAGTGGGCCTGATGGCTGGTATGATGATAAGCCATCCCCCTATCAACATTATCTGGCTGAACAAGGCTATGACAGTGACAACCCGTGGCATGATTACGCCAATTCAGGGGTTGATGATGACGGCCAGATCGCTTCCGGCTGGCTTTATGCCAATGCCAAATACCCCGCTAATATTCGTGAAGAAGATTCAGAAACACCATGGCTAACCCAAGAGGCCATCAGGTTTATGGACAGCCGCCTGAAAGATGAAGACAGCAATACCCCATGGCTTTGTCATTTGTCTTATATCAAACCCCATTGGCCTTATATTGTGCCGGCGCCGTATCACGCCATGTATGGCGAAGAAGATTTCCTGCCGGTGGTGCGCCATGACGATGAATTAAAAGACCCGAACCCGATCTATGCCGCGTTTGCCCAGAATAAAATTGGCCAAGCCTTTCAACGTGATGATGTTCGCAACACCACCCTCAGCGCATACATGGGGCTAATCAAACAAATCGATGATCAGATGGGTGTCTTGTTCCAATACCTTGAAGACACGGGCCAGATGGACAGCACCATGATTGTGATTACCTCTGATCATGGGGATTATATGGGGGA
>WTHX01000079.1 GCA_011522975.1 Alphaproteobacteria bacterium
ACACATCTTCGATTGGCATCAAGAATGGCTGATCCTTTGGACGATCTGGCTGTGGGATATAAGCATCAACTTCTTTCATCAATGCTTGAATCGCATCACGGCCGATTGTTGTGTCTGAATCTTCCAATGCTGCCAAAGCTGAACCCTTAACGATTGGAATATCGTCACCTGGGAAATCATATGATGATAGCAATTCACGAATTTCCATCTCAACCAACTCAAGTAGCTCTTCATCATCTACCTGGTCAACCTTGTTCATGAATACGCACAATGCTGGCACACCAACCTGACGGGCTAGCAAAATATGCTCGCGTGTCTGGGGCATTGGTCCATCAGCGGCTGATACAACCAAAATCGCACCATCCATCTGCGCTGCGCCTGTGATCATGTTCTTCACATAATCGGCGTGGCCTGGACAATCAACATGCGCATAGTGACGCGCATCTGTTTCATATTCAACATGTGCTGTTGAAATGGTGATACCGCGTGCACGCTCTTCTGGTGCCTTGTCAATCTGATCATAAGCCTGGAATTCGGCTCCGCCAGCTTCTGCCATCACCTTCGTGATAGCCGCTGTCAATGTCGTCTTGCCATGGTCAACGTGACCAATCGTACCAATGTTCACATGCGGCTTGGAACGGTCAAACTTTTCCTTGGACATGATAAGCTCCCTATTCTCGTATTTCTATAACGGGTTAAGCCATATTGGCGCGGACTTCATCAGCCACGGCCTGAGGCACTTGTTGATAATGATCGAACTGCATTGAATATTGCGCACGACCCTGTGACATAGAACGCAAAGTGTTAATGTAACCAAACATATTGGCCAATGGCACCATGGCTGTAACAGCACGGGCATTACCACGCTGATCCATACCGCCAACATTACCTCTGCGAGAGTTTAAATCGCCGATGATATCGCCCATATATTCTTCAGGGGTAATCACTTCGACTTTCATAACAGGCTCAAGCAAGCGTGCTGCTGCTTTTTCCATAGCTTCGCGGAAAGCAGCTCTGGCTGCGATTTCAAACGCCAACACAGATGAGTCAACATCGTGGCTCGCGCCATCGACAAGCTCCGCTTGGAAGTCAATCACAGGGAAACCTGCAATTGTGCCTGTATCCTTGGCTGACATAATACCCTTTTCAACACCAGGGATATATTCTTTAGGCACTGAACCACCAACAATAGAGTTAGAGAAATCATAGCCACCTTCAGCCAATGGACCGAACTTGATCTTCACACGTGCAAACTGGCCTGAACCACCTGATTGCTTTTTGTGTGTGTAATCAATTTCAACTTCTTTTGTGATGGTTTCACGATAGGCCACCTGAGGCGCACCAATCGCTGCTTCCACCTTAAATTCGCGCTTTAGACGGTCAACCAAGATATCAAGGTGCAATTCGCCCATACCGCGCATAATCGTCTGACCTGATTCAAGGTCTGTTGTCACTTGGAATGACGGATCTTCGGCTGCTAGACGCTGTAGGCCTAGAGACATTTTTTCCTGGTCATTCTTTGACTTTGGCTCAACCGCGATCTCAATAACTGGATCAGGGAATGTCATTGTTTCCAAGACGACCTGATTGTTTGGATCACATAATGTATCACCAGTTGTTGTCTCTTTCATACCTGCAAGAGCGACAATGTCACCTGCGTGTGCCACTTCGATCTCTTCACGGTTGTTAGAGTGCATCATCATCATACGACCGACACGCTCACGCTTGCCTTTTGTAGAGTTCATCAGCGCATCACCCTTTTTAAGTGTGCCTGAATAGATGCGAACGAATGTCAATGAGCCAACAAATGGGTCATTCATAATTTTGAAAGCTAGACCTGTGAATGGGTCTGCATCATCTGCATTACGCTCAATGTTACGTGTTTCAGTCTCATCACCTGGTGCGAAGCCCTTATATGAAGGCACATCCAATGGACCAGGCAGATAATCGATAACAGCGTTCAACATTGGCTGAACACCTTTGTTCTTAAAGGCTGAACCACAAAGAACAGGGACGAAATCCATGGCCAAAGTACCCTTACGGATCAGGCTGATCAAAGTGTCCTGATCAGGCTCTTCACCTTCAAGGAATTTTTCCATCGCGTCATCGTCTTGCTCAACAGCAAGTTCGATCATTTCAGCGCGCATTTCTTCGGCTTTGTCTTTGAACTCAGGGCGAATCTCGTTCAATGACCATGTCGCGCCCAAATCTTCAGAATCCCAAACCCATTCTTTCATGGTGATCAGGTCGATCAGGCCAGCAAATTCATTTTCAGCACCGATTGGCATCTGAATTGGCATTGGTGTTGCGCCTGTACGATCTTTAATCATGTGAACACAGTTAAAGAAGTCAGCACCGATCTTATCCATCTTGTTGACGAATACGATACGCGGGACTTCGTAACGGTCCGCCTGACGCCATACTGTTTCAGTTTGTGGCTCAACACCAGCATTGGCATCAAGAACACAGACAGCACCGTCAAGAACAGCCAATGAACGTTCTACTTCAATGGTGAAGTCAACGTGGCCTGGGGTGTCAATAATGTTGAAACGGAATTTGGCTTCTTCAGAGTCTGAACCATAACCAGCAGGTGTTTCACCGTCTTCAGTGCGGAACCACATACATGTTGTCGCAGCAGAAGTAATGGTGATCCCACGTTCCTGTTCCTGCTCCATCCAATCCATAGTGGCGTTACCATCATGAACTTCACCGATCTTGTGTGACTTACCAGTGTAGTAAAGGATACGTTCAGAAGTCGTTGTCTTACCAGCATCAATATGGGCCATGATGCCAAAGTTACGGTAACGATCTAGTGTATATTCGCGAGCCATGACGGTTTCCTGTGAATAATGTTAATTTACCAGCGGTAGTGAGCGAAGGCGCGGTTCGCCTCAGCCATTTTATGGGTGTCTTCACGCTTCTTGACAGATGCGCCACGGTTGTTAGCCGCATCCAGCAATTCAGCACTCAGGCGATCCATCATGGTGTTTTCACCACGCTTGCGTGAAGCGTCGATCAACCAACGGATGGCAAGGGCTTGCGCACGCTGTGGGCGAACTTCAACAGGCACCTGATAAGTGGCACCACCAACACGGCGTGAACGCACTTCAAGATTAGGGCGAACATTTTCAAGCGCATCGTGAAACACCTTAACGGCTTCGTTTCCTGTGCGCTCTTGGATCTTATCAAAAGCACCGTAGACGATTTTCTCGGCTACGGAGCGCTTACCGTCATACATCAAGCATGACATGAATTTCGATACAACGACGTCACCAAACTTGGGATCGGGCATTGCTGGGCGTTTGACTGCACTATGACGACGTGACATCAGATTACCTCTTACTTAGGACGCTTAGCGCCGTATTTAGAACGTCGCTGGCGACGATCAGCAACACCTTGGGTGTCGAGCGTGCCGCGGATGATGTGGTAACGAACACCAGGCAAATCCTTTACACGGCCGCCACGAATCAGAACAACTGAGTGTTCCTGAAGATTGTGACCTTCACCGGGGATATAACTGGTGACTTCAAAACCATTGGTCAGACGCACACGAGCAACTTTACGCAGCGCTGAGTTCGGTTTCTTCGGCGTTGTTGTATAAACACGAGTACACACACCACGCTTCTGCGGGCATGCTTCCATCGCCGGAACTTTATTTCGGGCCAATGGACGCGTGCGACCATGGCGGATTAACTGGTTAATCGTCGGCATACCAGACTCTTTCCCATCATGTT
>WTHX01000006.1 GCA_011522975.1 Alphaproteobacteria bacterium
GCAAAATCAGCCGCTAAGCCAATCGTTTCTGCTATCACAGAAATGAAGAAAGTTAATGAACATGAAGTTCAGTTGACACTGAAATCTGGCAACGCTGACTTCCCTTATCTTCTGTCTGATTACCACATCATGATCTATCCTGCTGGTATGATCGACGAAGCGATCGCCAAGGGTATCGGTACTGGTCCATATAAAGTGGTCAGCTTTGATCCAGGTGTTCGTGCTGTTGTAACACGTGTTGATGATCACCATCTGGCTGATCGTGGCGGTTACTTTGACGGTATTGAAGCCATCGCGATTAACGATGATGCAGCCCGTACAAACGCGTTGATGACAGGTCAGGTTGACGTCATCAGTGACATTGACAAGAAGACCATTCCGCTGGCGAAAGCCAACCCAATGGTTCAGATCCTTGAAGTAACAGGCAACATGCAGTTCACATTCCCAATGCTGGTGAATGTTGAGCCATTTGGCGATGTCAACGTTCGTAAAGCATTGAAATATGCTTGTGACCGTGACGAAATGGTGAAGAAGATTCTTCAGGGCCATGGCGCTGCTGGTAACGACAACCCAATCGGTCCTGCGAACCAGTATGTCAACAATGACATGGAACAACTGGCCTATGATCCAGACAAGTCAAAGTTCTATTTGAAGAAGGCAGGTATGTCTTCATTGAACATTGATCTTTCTGCTTCTGACGGTGCCTTCTCTGGTGCTGTTGATGCGGCCCAGTTGTATCAGAACTCTGCAAAAGCCGCTGGCATCAACATTAACGTTGTTCAGGAACCTGCCGATGGTTACTGGTCAAACGTTTGGTTGAAAAAGGGCTGGTGTGCATGTTACTGGTCAGGCCGTGCAACCGAAGATTGGATGTTCTCAACCGCTTATGAACGTGGTGTTCCATGGAACGACACAGGTTGGGATAACGACCGCTTCCAGAACCTTCTTCTTGAAGCACGCGCTGAACTGGATTCAGGCAAGCGTCGTGAAATGTATGGTGAAATGCAGTCTCTTGTCTCACAAGAAGGTGCAACCATCATTCCAATGTTCGCCAATTACATCGACGCGCATTCAACTAAAGTTGCGCATAGTGGTGAAATTGGTAACCTTTGGATGCTTGATAACTCTCGTATCTGTAAGCGTTGGTGGATGGCGTAAGCCTAGACCATCGTTAAAGCGATACAGCATGGGCATCTTCGGATGCCCATGTTTTTTTATGGTTTTTTTTATGGAAGATTTAAGATTAATCCAAATAAATCTGATGATGGTCTCTGATCCAGCGGTCAGCGCTGCTGGACAGATAATCAGGATGATGGCTGGATAAAATTTCGCGGGCTTTGTCTTGGGCTTGCGCCCAGGCATCTTTCGCCCCCAGCATAGCCCAAGTGTCAGGGTCATTTCGATCTGCTAAATCAGGGTAATAATAATCCCGCACCATGGCGTTGATGGTGTTGTCGCCGCCTAAGAAATGGCCTTCACCATAAACAGCATCTTTGATGGCATCGATATTCAACGTTTCATCATTGATCTCAACGCCTTTGATGGCGCGGTGGACATGGCTTAACATTTCATTGTCCAAAACAAAGGCTTCGAATGATGCGCCCAAAAGGCTGGCCATCATGCCAGATGATTCATAGACCATGTTGGACCCAGCCAGGCCTGCCGCAAGCGCCGCAAGGGCTTTTTCCATCCCCATTTGGGCATCAACGGCTTTCGCATCTGCCATGGATGAGGCCACCCCACCCGGCAAATCAAAGTAATTGGCAATCTGGCCTGCGGCGGCATTCATCACTGAAATTTCACCGCCGCCGCCACAAAACGCCCCTGTTCTGAGGTCAATGACCAAGGGCCAGTTGGAAAAAATCATCGGATAGCCAGGGGCAATAACATTAACCAACATTAAACCGGCCAAAGTTTCTGCCGTGGTTTGCGCCAACATCCCCGCCAATGGCGCAGGGGCTGTCGCGCCCGATTGGGCAGCGATAATTGAATTGATCGGCACGCCATGTTCAATACAGGCATAGGTCACATCAACCGCATCTTCGCCATAACGCATGGGGGAGATCACAGGGCTGATATGAGCTTTGCAGAACGGTCTTTTGCGGTATTCACCTTCCCCGCCAAGCGCTTGGTCAAACATGGCGATAATTGGCGCGACATGATCAGCCACCGTAAAACTGGTGCCGACATGTTTGGTGGTGCCGCGCAACAGCGCATAAGCAGTGTTGATATCAAGATCACGAATATCAGCAACATCGGTGGCCACACAGCAGCGGGTAAACCAACTGACATTATCGAGCGTATCGATCAAGCGGGTAAAATCATAAAGATCACGCAAAGTCGATGGGCGATAAATCCCGCTGTCCAAATCAAGTGTTTGTACGGCCGCCCCGCCTGTGCCGAAAAACACGCGATCACCGCCAATTTCAATATCATGTTTAGGGTCACGGCCATGCAAGACAAATTGCCGAGCCGCGCCATCGATAAAGTCTTCCACCATATCGCGCGAATAACAAAGCCGCCCGCGATCATTAAGGTAAGCGCCTTTGGATAGCGCTAAATCTTGAAAGCGTTTTGGCACATCACCCATGCCCAATTCAGCCAAGAGTTGAAAGGCGGTATCGGTGATCTGCTTCAGCCCATTGTCGTCAAGCGGTCTATAGGCGCCGCCGCTTTGACCCGGAGGGCAGGGGTTGGGCATCTCGCCTGGAGTTGTGCGCAATTGCACCCGTGCTGAACGCCCGCCGCTTCTTGTGTTTCTTCGCTTAGTAGGTGTTTGTTCAGGTGTAGCGCTCATCGATTAACCCTTCGAAAAATCCTAGAAAAAACTATGACGTGAAGTTAAAACTTACGCAAGATGGTCATTTCCATAGGGATAAATTAACAGCCTTTAAGGCGTGAATGCAGGGCCCATCGGACCTAATCGTAGGCCTTGGCGAAGATTGGCAAAAGGGGCATCGGCAAGGCGACATGGCGTCAATCCATTGGCAGAAGCGTTGATCACAATAGGGGCGATGGCGTCAAAATCAGCCCGAAAATGCACGGTGCTTTTAACAACAATAATCCCTGCTTTTTTGGGGTCTTGCCCCAAATGGGTGAAAATTGCTTGGTCAAGGCATTGGCACCGTTTGCTGGAAATGGCGATACTAATATCATAGCCAACAGGTTTGATGAGGGCCGATAGGCCAGCATCAGCATGAAAGCCGCGATACATTTCACCGCTGAATGCAAATTGGCCGTCACTTAACGCGATCACTTCAAATTGATGGTCTATGGGTGGGTCGCCTTCAAAGGCTTTGCCGCCTAAGGGCGTATCTATGATCCCGCCGACGCCTGTGACATGGGCCAGTCGCGCCACTTCAGGGTCGTTCATCATGCCCAGAAGGACGTTATTGGCCTTGGCATCCATCAAAGCACGGAGCAATCCTGTGGTATCCGAAGGGCTGCCTGCACCGGCGTTGTCTTCAACATCGGCAATCACAACAGGGGTATTGGTGGCGGCATGGCTTGAGATGGCGCGCGCGACAGCGTCATCAGGAGGGAATAATACGGATTTAAACTGGCTTTCCGCATCCAGCAAAGATTGAAACATTTCTTCTGCCATGGACTCCGCGTCATCACGGCTGGCGGCTTGCGCCAAAATAGCAGGCCCTGCGTCATGAATATCAGCGGCGGGAAAGCCTGTTGCAAATTCACACCAAGATGACGGCGCGTTATCATATTGGGCTAAATCTTGATAAAGGCTGACCATTGGTTCTGCCCCGGAAAATTGATCAGGAAGCGGGATCAGATAAGGCGATTGCCGCCACGCCATATGCCGTTTTTGCCCGTCTAATAAAGGCTTTAACGCCTCAAAAGCACGCCCGCCTGTTTCAGCCATATCAAGATGAGGATAAGACCGAAAGATCGTGATGCTGGACGCATGGTCGACAATCGCTTGGGTTAAATTGGCATGGGAATCAAGGCTTATGCTGATGGGCAGATCATCACCTGTGATCAGGCGGATGCGGCGGAGCAATTCTCCTTCCCCGTCATCATAGGTTTCAGTCACCATGGCGCCATGCAGATCAAGGTAAATGCCATCTATGTCATCTGTGGCAAGATTAAGGGTTTTGGTGATGCCATCACAGATGATCCCTGCAATTTTTTCATAGGCATGATCGGTGACTTGGGCGCTGGGTTCAGCGGCGCACCAAATAATAGGGATGACATTAATGGTCGGGTCTTGGCTGGCGGCGGCAACGAAACCAGCCAAGGGCAGGGTTGTGCCTTTCGTGCCGGTAATAACATCATCACCCATCAATAAACCCGGCCAGGAATCCGCCATGACAAAGTCTTCAAACGCTGCATTAGTGGCACCAAATGTATTGGTTTCATGTTGGAAGCCAGCAATTAAGATGTTCTTTTTTGATGACGATAATTTCATGTTTGTTATCCGTCTTGACCTATGATTAATATGGATGACTAAAAATAAAGCATCAATAGAACATCTTGTTTTGGGGAAAGATTATGCGAAATCAGGCGCGAGTTGTGGTTATTGGAGGCGGTATCGCGGGGTGTTCAACGCTTTACCATTTGACCCAAGAAGGCTGGACTGATGTGATGCTGGTGGAGCGTGATGAACTGACATCAGGGTCAACTTGGCACGCGGCGGCGCAAGTCACACAATTTGGTGGCAACCAGACGTTCGTGGCCCTTAAGCGTCATTCGATTAACCTTTATCGGGAATTGGCCGCTGACCCTGAATTTCCGATTAATTATCATATTACGGGCGGGATGCGGCTGGGGTATACCGACCGCCATATGGATATTTATAAGCATTATGTCGCCATGGCCAAAGGCGTTGGGGTTGATTTTGAATTGATCGATGGTGAAGAAGCTGCCCGCCGCCATCCGTTGATGAAAGGCCAAGGCATTAAATGCGCGTGGTGGGACCCACTGGATGGTGATATTGACCCCAGCCAATTGACCCAAGCCTTGGCCCGCCGTGCCCGTCAAGCAGGGGCGGAGGTCTCACGCTTTAACCCCGTCGAAGCCTTGACCCAAAAACCTAATGGCGAATGGATTGTTCATACTAAAAATGGCGATATCACGGCTGAAATTATCGTTAATGCCACAGGCTATCGCGTGAATGAAGTGGGCGGCATGATGGGGGTCGAACATCCTGTCATTTCCATGGAGCATATGTATTTCCTGACCGATCCGATCAAAGAATTAGAAGACATGGATGAACGTGTGCCGATTATCCGTGACCCGGGTGATGATTTCTATTCGCGGCAGGAAAAGAAAGGCCTGTTGGTTGGGGTTTATGAACAAGGCTGTAAGACTTTTGGGATGGACGGTATTGATCCTGATTTCACCATGGCGCTTTGCCCCAATGATCTGGACAGATGCCTTGATAACATGGAACGGATTTTTGAACGCCTGCCGGCACTGACGGAAACAGGGATTCATACCGTGGTGAATGGCCCGATCACCTATTCGGCGGATGGCATGCCCTTGGTGGGGCCGATCCCCGGGCTGACTAATGCGTTTGCTTGCCTTGGTTTGCGGGCAGGCATTGGTGAAGGCGGCGGTCATGGTAAAATTCTGGCCGAAACCATTGTCCATGGCGAAAGCGAATGGGATGCGTGGTTCCTAGACCCGCGCCGCTTTACGCAACATGCCAACACGCGGTTCACCATGCTGAAATCAATCGAAGATTATCAGATGGAATTTCATTATCACGAACCCCATGAATACCGCCCCGCGGGTCGGTTGGCGCGCACCACCCCGCTTTATCCTGTGTTGAAGGAAATGGGGGCTGAATTCGGGGTGGTGAATGGCTGGGAGCGAGCCTTGTGCTTCCCACCTGAAGGTTCCCATGATGAACCTGGCTACAGGTTTAACCCTGATCGTGAAGCGGTGATCAAGGCTGAAGTAGATACTGTTGCCAATGGCGTAGGCTTGATGGAAGTGTCGGGGTTCAGCCGTTTCAAATTAAAAGGTGAAGGCGTTGTTGATGCGGTGGATCACTTGATCGCCGGGCGGATGCCCAAAAATGGCAAAGTCAGTTTGAGTTACCTTTTGACAGAAAAAGGCAATATCCTGAGCGAAGCCACGCTTGCACGGCTTGATGATGATGAGATTTGGTATGGCGCGGCGGCAGCGGCGGAATGGCATGATCGCGATTGGCTCATGCAACATTTGCCCGATGGCATTAGCGTTGAAAATATGTCGCAATCCCACACCGTCTTGGTGATCGCAGGGCCGAAGTCGCGCGCGGTCTTGGAATACGCCGCTGGCCATGAAGATTGGTCGAATGAAGGCTTCCCGATTATGGCGGTGCGGCCTGTTGTGATTGGCCATGCTGAAGCCATGGCGATGCGGATCAGTTATTCTGGCGAAATGGCGTGGGAGCTGCATATCCCTAATGAACAGCTTTATCTGATGTGGACAGAATTAATGGCCGCGGGTGAAGGCTTTGGCATCAAACCGTTTGGTCTTTATGCGACGGAATCGATGCGCCTTGAAAAAGGCTACCGTCATTGGAAGGCTGACTTGATGGTTGAATTTAACCCTGCCGAGTCCGCGCTTGACCGTTTTTACACCCGCGATAAAGAAAATTATCTTGGCAAAGATGGGTTTGAATCCCAACTTCAGCAAGGGTTGCGGAAACGGTTTGTTACGATGGTGGTGGATGCTGATCATGCGCCTGCCCATGCCGGTGACCCGATCCATCACCAAGGGCGACAAATTGGCAGTGTGACATCTGGCGGTTATGGCCATAGGGTAGAGGCCAATATTGCCTATGGATTTATTGAGCCTGATATTGGTGATGACGCCGAATTATCCATTGGAATTCTGGCGGAAGATTGCCCTGCTAAGATCACCACTGAAGCGCTTTATGATCCTCAAAACAAAAAGGTTAAAGGTGACCCCTCCGCTTAGTCGGATTTTAATCGGATAGAGGGGTGAAAGAGAAAATGGATTTAATCGATTTTTTTAACCTCGCCATCCATGCGATCATCAGCGGTCAGCATGACCTTTTTGAAGTGGTCAATCTTTCCCTTTTTGTCAGTTTTTCCGCGGTTGTGATCGCCAGCCTAATTGGTATTCCTTTGGGCGGATTTTTGGCAACAAACCGTTTCAAAGGCCGGTCATTCGTCATTGTTTTGGTCAATGCTTTGATGGGCTTACCCCCTGTTGTGGTCGGCTTGATGATTTATTTGCTGCTGTCACGGTCAGGCCCATTGGGTGTTTTCGGGCTTTTATATACGCCAACAGCCATGATCATTGCCCAAGCGGTTTTGATCACGCCGATCATCACAGCGTTAACACGCCAGACGGTTGAACATCTTTCCCGCGATTATGACCAGCAATTGCAATTGTTTGGTGTATCCCCCATCAAACGGACATTGACGTTGATTGTTGATGGCAGGTTTGAATTGGTAACCGCCGTCTTAGCAGGTTTAGGCCGTGCCATGGCAGAGGTGGGGGCGGTGATGATTGTCGGCGGTAATATTGACCATTTCACCCGTGTCATGACCACCACGATTACGCTGGAAACATCGCGCGGGAATTTGGCATTGGCGCTGGCGCTGGGCATGATCCTGATCATCATGACCATTATGATTAATGCCGCTATGGCAGGGTTGCGCTGGTGGGGAGAAAGGCGATATGGCCATGGCTGATTTGTCTTATATCACCGCGTCATTAACTGGGGCTTCTGTTTCTATTGCCGGCAAGCCTGTCTTGAAAAATGTCAGTTTAACCGTCAATAAATCGGGCATTGTGGTGGTGATAGGGCCTAATGGGGCGGGTAAAAGTTCATTGCTATCCGCCATGGCAGGGTTGTTGCCGCTTGAAACAGGCACACGCCAATTAACCGAAGCCAATGGCAAGGATGCAGCGATTACCCGTGTTGGATATGTTTTGCAAAAACCGGTGCTGTTCCGCCGGAGCATTGCGGGGAATATTGATTATGCCATGGATGCGGCTGGAGTTGATCCGGCGCTTTGGGCTGATCGCCGTCGTCAGGTGTTGCAGGTCATGAATATTTCTCAAGATGAGAGCCGATCCGCCTTTCACCTGTCGCAAGGGGAGCGTCAACGGCTGGCGGTGGCGCGGGTATTAGCCATGTCGCCGGGGATTTTGATGCTGGATGAAGCCAGCAATTCTTTGGATAAAACCACTGTGTCTTTGTTGGAAAGCCATGTCAGAAATCTGGCGGATCAGGGCATGCCCGTGATCTGGGTGACCCATAGCCTGGAACAAGCCAAACGCATCGCTGACCGTGTGATCAGTATTGAAGACGGTGAGATTGTCAAAGATTGCGCGGTGGGCGATTTCTTTTAATCAGGTGATGTGATCAATATCATCATCAGAAAGATTGCCAGGCACGATCGTGATCGGCACGCGGCAGATTGAGGCGCCTTTGGTGGTCATGTAATTGATCAACGGGCCTGAATTTTCACCATCGGTGCTGGCCCCAAGGATCAACATGGTGATCTCCCCCGCTTCATTAATCAGATTGATCAATTCCACTTTTGGGTCGCCTTCACGCAAATAAACCGCAGGGGTTTTGCCTGTCAGTTCATGGACATATTCGCTGTTAACGCGCAACAGGTCTTCGGCTTCGGTGCGGGCTTCTTCACGCATCAATTCACCAACGCCGGCCCAATGCTGAAATTCAGCAGGCGGGATGCAATACATCAATGCGATATGCCCATCAAGGCTGGCGGCACGGCGGCAAGCGTAATAGAGCGCCTGATGAAGTTCTTCACTATCATCAATAACGACAAGAAACACACGAGGTGTTGCTTCTGCTTTCGTCTTTTTAGCCATTGATGCTCCCCTTGAGATTTCTTTCTTACGCTTTTTAATGCGTTTGGATTAATTCCAACTGGGCTGGATTTTATTTACGGAAAGCCACTGCCGCCAACCAGCCACTTGCAACCGCAAATATAATAGCAAATATACCATAAAATGCCGCATATTCATGCGCGATCCGATAAATTTCTGCACTCAGGCCTGATTTAACCACATTAAGGGTTGAAAGATTTTCTTCAACAACCGCGCCATCACGGAAATGAAGGATGCGAACGTTATAATCCCCAGGCATGATATTGGCTGGAATTTCAATGTCAGCGCGGAATAAAACATCGCTGATCACTTCAACTTCACCTGAACGATTGCTCCACAACCCGGTCTTTTGCATGTTTCGCACAAGGGCTTGTTTCCATTCAGCCTCAGGGCCATCATCAATACGGCTGTCGCGGGCCAAACGGAAAGGAATATGATCAAACCCAAGATTATTGATTCTAAGCGTATTTTCGCTGGAGATGACATCAAGCGGTTTGGTGGTCAGGATATGATAGAAACTGGGCAGCCCCACGACTTCGGCATTTTCCGTATTGAGCCAAATGCCAGCAACATTCGATTTGCGGCGGATGGCAATGTTCTTAGAAGGGCCTGTCACAATGATAGCAATATCATCAACACTGGCCCGGTCAAGCGCACCAAAGAGCAGCAATTCAGCGCCATTAAAACCTGTGGTGATCTGAACTTCTTTTTGATCGAGATCAGCCACAAGGCGATTTTGCGCATGGCCGAGAGATGCGCTCAACATTAAAACCATCACGGTGGAGAGTAGAAAACGGATCATCTGAGGAACTCCACAGAGAAGAAATCCTCAGGGGTGATGACAACGTCAAACACCAGTTTTGCGCAAACACCTAAGACCAAAAGTGCCAGAAGGCCACGCAATTGTTCGCCCTTTAATTTGGCGCCGATCCGTGTTCCAAATTGTGCGCCGACAACAGCACCAAACAGCAAAAGCCCAGCCAGCATAATATCAACCGTCTGGGTTTGAACCGATTGCAAGAAAGTCACATTGGCAGTCACGAAAATAATCTGAAATAAAGATGTGCCCACAACAACAGACGTTGGCATCCCCAACAGATAAATCATGGCAGGCACCATGATAAAGCCGCCACCAACACCCATGATGGCTGACAAGACGCCTACAATTGCGCCAACACCAAAAGGCAATAAGGCCGAAATATAAAGTTTTGATTTGCGGAAGCGCATTTTAAAGGGCAAGCCATGGAGCCAATTGTGCTGATGCAATTTGCCCCGCCGTGCCCCTGACTGGCGTGACCGCATGATCGCGCGCATGCTCTCAATCAGCATCAATGTGCCGATGATGCCTAGAAACAGAATGAAACTTAATTTAATGACGACTTCGATCTGGCCCAATTCACGGAGCAGGGCAAATAGCGCTACCCCAATGGTTGAGCCTGTCAAACCGCCGGCCAATAAGACCAAGCCCATTTTGATATCAACATTGCCGCGGCGGAAATGGGCCAGAACACCTGAAACAGAAGACGCGACAATCTGATTGGCTTCTGTGCCCACCGCAACAGGGGCTGGGACGCCAAGAAATATCAACAGTGGGGTCATTAAAAACCCGCCACCAACGCCAAAAACGCCTGATAATAAACCAACCGCACCACCAAGGCCGATGATGGTGAAAATGTTCATCGACAGTTCAGCAATGGGTAGATAAACGTACATGGTCGTCCAATATTTGGGTATTTAGAAGTTTGAACAACAAAGCAAATGGCGATGTTCAATAAAGTTCTTTTATCACCAATAGGGCAGGATTGCCATTTAAATCTAGGGGGATTTGCCCTAAAATGCTGTCAAAAGCCTTGGTGCGTCAATTTGTTCGTGTTGGTTTTCCCAAGGGGATTGAAGTTAGAGCGGCATACTATTCTGAGGTTTTATGCAAGACAGGGTCTTCTTGATACATTTCGCTTAACAGAGTCATGATATTTTGCACATTTTCATCATCAATCGAATAATAAACCATCTGAGAATGGCGTCTGGCTTTTAAAATTTTGGCACGGCGCAATCGGCCCAGATGCTGTGATAATGCGGATTGGCTTAAAGTTTGGATCATATCTTCTAGTTCTTTAACAGAGCGTTCTTCACCATTAATCAGATGTGAAAGAATTTGCAGTCTTTGAGAGTTGCTCATGGCTTTCATAATGGTGGTGGCACGGCTTCGATCAACAGGGGATGTTTTTCGGCGGGGACGACTGAATGTTTTGCTTTGATGTGCATCTGACCGTGGGTCATTGTCATTCTTAGGATGAGATTTAAACCACATGTTGCTATCCGTTTCTGATTGCTGTTCGGAAAGATCATATGACAATAAGATTAATATTTACTTAATGGGCGGGAATAAATTTAAAAAAATCTTATATTAAAAAATGTGGTTCAATTTTTACCGCTTCACAACAGATTTGAGTATAATCAGACATGTCCAAAAAAACGAAATTTGATCAAGTCGATTTGGCGCAACTGGCCAAGAAACATGATGAGCGCGGCACTCAAGCCCAAGAATTTGATATGCGTATCGATGCTATGGGGCAGTGGTTTCATCAAGGGGATCAAATTAAACGCCCTGCTTTGGTGAAACTTTTTGCCAGCGTGCTAACACGTCTTGATGATGGGCAATATTGGTTGATCACGCCAGCAGAGCGCGGGGTGATCGCAGTTGAAGATGTGCCGTTTTATGCCGTCAAAATGGATGTCGAAGGCAAAGACGAAAGTCAAATCATCCAGTTCACCACCAGTTTGGATGATACGGTTACGCTGGATAAAGACCATGGTTTGAAAGTTGATCTTCAAGATGATGGTCAGCCGCGGCCTTATGTGAATATTCGCGGGTCGCTTGATGCATTGCTGGCGCGATCGGTGTATTATGAATTGGCTGATCTGGCGGTTGAACAAGACGGTCGAATTGGCGTCTGGAGTGACGGCATCTTTCATCCCATGGACTAATCGATTGGACGCGTTGAGGGAAATGACAAAAGCGATTGAAACAGAACCTACGATTTCAGCAGATATTTTGCTGGATGCCTTCAAAGGCGTGACAAAGCCTTTGGCGGAAACTGCCCCTCATGGGCGGCGGGCTTCGGCTGTTTTGATTCCATTGGTGGAAGACAGGGGCGAATTAAAAGTCATCCTAACACAAAGGTCTTCGCAATTGCGTCATCACGCCGGGCAAATCAGTTTCCCTGGCGGGGCGATTGACGCAGGTGAGACGGCAGAAGAAGCGGCATTCAGAGAAGCCCATGAAGAAATAAATTTGCACCCCAGCCATGTTGATATGTTGGGGTTTTTGCCCGGGGTGTTGACCACGGCAAATTTTCATATCGCCCCTGTATTGGCACTGGTCAAAAGGGAATTAACCACAAGTGATATGAATTTATCCCCTCATCCTGATGAAGTGGATCGTATCTTGCTGGAGCCAATCCATCCGTTATTAAAGCATCAGCATCACCGCCAAGAACCACGGCAATATAATGGTGTTGATTACAAAACATGGGTCATTGATCACCACGAGGAATATATTTGGGGGGCGACGGCAAAATTGATTGTGCAATGGTCACGTCTATTGCCGATGGGTCTTTTGGGCAGACCGGTAGATTTATCGAAAGAGGGGGCGGCATGACAAAATATCTGATTATCGCGGCGGCTGTATTGGTCGGGGCATTAATAGGCTGGGTTTTATCACGCCCCCAAAAACCTGCCGCTGATGAAGTGCTGGTCGAAGAAAAAAAGCCAATGAACCTCTGGCCTTTTGTGGGCGGATTGATTGTGCTGGCTTTGGGGCTGTTTTTTCTGGCGGGGCAAAACCGCGCGTCAATCGAAGGTGA
>WTHX01000102.1:0-4918 GCA_011522975.1 Alphaproteobacteria bacterium
GACGATGACAGGGCTTCAACCTCCATAAACTCCCCACGGTCTTCGATGATGGTGTGAATATCACGGACACGGCCACGGCGAACATGACGCAGAATGGAGGACACGGTAATCGCTGGCGGGTTGATGACCGAATCAACCCCAAGGGTTGAGATCAATGGCACAAAACTGGCCATATTGACCAGCGCAACCGTATGGGTGGCGCCAAATCGCCGTGCCAAAAGAGACGACAACACATTGACCTCGTCATCATTGGTCAAGGCCACAAATGTATCTGCCTTGGAAACCTCACCTTCGGCCAGAATATCAGGTTCCAGCGCATCGCCATTGATGATCATAATATCGGAAAGTTCTTCCGCCGCTTGATGGGCCTGGGCTTTGCTGGCTTCGATCATGATGCAATTGGAATTATCAATGTGATCACGCACTTCAGCCGCCACCATTTTACCAATTGTCCCTGCGCCTGCGATTAAAACATTGCGGCTTTCAGGTTCTTCATGACCAAAAGAGGCCATGGCGCGCGACATATGGCTGTCTTCGCAAACAAAGTAAACTTGATCACCTTCCATCATTTTGCCGCTGCCATCACGGGGAACGATAATATCATTGCCACGAATAATGGCGACAATCGTAACCGTCAGGTCTTCAAACAAATCCGTCAGATAGCGGATAGGCGAGCCCAAAATTGGACAGGTTGAGGTACAGCGAACGCCAACAATGCGGGCTTTGCCTCCGCACATATCAGCCACATCAAACGCCCCGGGCACTTTCAAACGTCTATTCACCGCCTCTGATACTTCGGCTTCAGGTGAGATGATATGATCAATCGGCAGGTTTTCAGGGCTGTATAAATCCCCCATCATTGGGTCGAGATATGACCGTGCCCTAATCCGTGCGATTTTAAGTGGCGTGTTGTAAATCGTATGCGCGACTTGGCATGACACCATGTTGATTTCATCTGAATCCGTCACCGCAATGATCATATCAGCGTCTTTAGCCCCAGCCTGTTCAAGAATATCAGGATGCGAAGACACTCCAATAACACCACGTAAATCATGCATATCCGCACCGCGCTGAACCTTTTCGGCATCAACATCAATGATGGTAACGTTATTATCTTGCGCCAAATGACCAGCGATGCTTGTTCCTACTTGGCCCGCACCACATATGATAATGTTCATTCGCCATCCTCCGGGCTGTCACCATGATCAGGATTAATATCAAGGCTTTTCATTTTACGGTGTAAAGCAGACCGCTCCATACCAATAAATGACGCTGTTTTCGAGATATTGCCATTAAACCGAGATAGTTGCGACAGCAAATATTGCGTTTCAAAACGTTCGCGGGCGGCTTTTAAAGGCAATCCCACAACATTATCCAATTCAGATGCGGCTTGATCCGATGATTTGCCTGAAATTTCAGGCGGTAAATCAGCATCTGAAATAATATCTTTGTCACACATGATCAAAAGCCAATCGATCATATTGCGCAATTGCGTGACATTGCCGGGCCAACTATAGACTTGCATCATAGCCAAGGCTTCTGCCGATAGTGTTTTTGCTTTGCCTTGCCCATTGTTCATAGATTTCAAGAAGTACTTCGCCAGATCAGGGATATCTTCCCGTCGTTGTGACAAGGACGGGATTTCAATAGGCACAACACTAAGCCGATAGAATAAATCTTCGCGCAAATTGCCGTTTTCGATCTCTTTTTGCAGATTGAGGTTAGATGCGCTAATCACCCTAACATCAACCGTCACTTCAGTGCTGCCGCCAACACGACGAAACCGTTGATCTTGTACCGCACGCACCAATTTGCCTTGGGTTTCCAGCGGCAAATCACCTATTTCATCAAAATAAAGCGTGCCGCCATGGGCTTGTTCAAACAGCCCAACAATGCGCTGGCGGCCATCACTGCCTTCTGTGCCGAATAATTCTGCCGTCAGACGATCTGGTGAGAGCAACGCACAATTGGCCAAGACAAACCGGCCATTTCGCCGTTCGGATTGATCATGGATATTACGTGCCACCAATTCTTTGCCGCTGCCCGCTGGCCCTGTAATCATGACACGGCTATTGGATTGGGCAATACGCGTGATCGATTGCTTTAACTGGCTCAATTGTGGGGATGTGCCCACCAATTCTGTTTCAATCGAGATGGTTTTCCGCAAATCATCATTTTCAGCGGCAATGGCGGCCATTTTCAAAGCACGTTCAACCAACAACAACAAGCGATCTGATTTAAAAGGCTTTTCAACAAAATCATAAGCCCCGTCTTTCATGGCTTGGACCGCGGTTTCGATATTGCCATGGCCTGAAATCATGATGGCGGGGACATTCGGATACAACTGGCGGATCCATTTCTGTAATTCCAAGCCATCCATATCAGACTTTTCCATCCAGATATCCAAGACCACAAGGGCTGGCGGGTGTTCTTGAACAATTTTCCGGGCTTCCTCGGCATTGCTGGCCATACGGCAAGAATAGCCTTCGTCTTCTAAAAGAAGACTGACCATTTCCCGAATATCTTTTTCATCATCAACAATCAGGATTTCTGGTTTGATCATGAGGGTGTTCCAATTCTCGTCATCTGAACAGTGGTGGCCATTTAAGACGATGGCCGTTGGAAGATTAATTGCACCACCGCCCCGTTGAGATTATCCCCATCGGTTGCGTTGCCAAGCGTTAATTCCCCTGAATGGTCTTCAATGATTTTATTTACAATCGCAAGCCCGAGACCAGTGCCATTTTCGCGCAATGTGACATAAGGTTTGGTTAAATCATCAATTTTATCTTCAGGCAATCCAGGGCCGTTATCGCTGATCTTGACGGTGATATGGTGGTCATTTTGAAGCAATTCAATGTTAATCTGCTTATTTTTAATGTTGGTTTCCACCAAAGCATCAATGGCATTTTGCAACAAATTGGTGATCGCCTGCCGCAACAAGCCATCATCACAAATCAGACCAACCTCACCCATATCGTGATCATTGAGAGTAAATTGAACATCGGTATGCCCTGGTTTCAGCAGAGCGATTTGTGAGCTGACAATCTCAACCAAGTCATGATGCGCCATCACAGGGGCTGGCATCCGCGCGAATGATGAAAACTCATTCACCAAACGGCCAATATCATCAACCTGTCTGATAATTGTATCGACATAGGTTGAAAAGGCTTCCTTTTCCTTTTCACCTTCGGGTTTGTATTTCGCGCCCAGCCGTTCTGCTGCCAATTGAATAGGCGTCAGGGGGTTTTTAATTTCATGGGCAATACGGCGAGCGATATCTGCCCAAGCAGCTTTGCGTTGTGCATCCAGCAAATCAGAGACATTTTCAAACGTAACCACATAACCAACAATCCGCTTGGCCACGGTTTCTGTTGTGACCCGCGCCAAAAGATTCAACGTCTGATTGTCGCGAACAATCTCAATATTCTGTTCCCGATTGCGGCGGCCAGGTTTATCCACATTGGCGATCAAATCGCTAAATTCAGGAACAACATCCACAAGTTTACGCCCCAAGGTTTCATGGCGTTTAAGCCCCAGCATGGATAAAGCGGCAAGATTGGGTAAGGTGATAACTTTGTCTTCATCAATCCCAATTACCCCTGATGACACTCCTGCCAGCACTGCTTCGGTAAATTCGCGGCGTTTGTCCAATTGGCGGTTGGCTTCGACCAATTCTTCTCTGTTCTTGTTGATCTCATCCAGCATACTGTTAAACGAATGACCAAGACGCGAAATTTCATCATTTGATGGCACTGACGTCACCCGTGACGCCAGATTGCCAGACCGAACCTGTTCAGCGGCTTGAATTACCGATCCCAGAGGCAAAACAATCATATTGGCGAAATTAAGCCCCACCCAGATCGCCCCCAGCAAAAGCAATAGCGCCACCATGCCAAACATCAGGGCAAAACTGATTTTCAAGTCCAATTGCCTGATATCAAGCGATTGATATTCCGATGCGGCCAATTCCGTTCGTGCCACCGCCCCTGTTACATTTGGGTCGATAAAACGCCCCACCAAAAGATAGGCGTCAACAAATTGATTAAGCCGCACCCCTGCCCTGATGCGATTGGACGCGTCCGACCGCACGATAGCGACATCGCCATCTCTTGCGGTTTCAAAAAAATCATCACCCAAACTGCTGAAGGTCACGGCATAGGCAAAACGGGAATTGCCAATCACTCGGCCATTGGAATTCATCACCAAAGCTTCGGACAGGTTTCTGACCCCGGCTTGGTTGGTTAAAAACGCATCAAATCGGCGGCGGTTGCCTGATAGTGAACTGGCTTCCCGATTGATATCATTGGCCATGGCCAAGACCTGACCACGTACGGAAAGGACGTGTTCTTCTAAATAAGATTCAGCGACTGTGACCGATTCATTCACCGCTGTTGAAATGCGATCATTGAACCAACCTCTGAGGCTGAAATCCAAGACAAAGACCGAAAACGCCACAACGATAATCGCTGGGATGACAGTAATACCTGCGAAAAGCGTCACCAAACGCCAATGCAATTGATACCCTGCCAGACGACGTTTTCTTTCACTGATCAATTGCATGATCTGGCGGCTGATGAACGTCAGTAAGACCGCAAGGGCGAGGATATCAACCCCCAGCAATAGTGCTGCCCATTCACTTTCACCTTGCAAATAGGCTTCACTCGACAACAGCCAATAGGTCGCAAGCCCAAGCCCAAGGGCAATCAAAACCGATAAATAGGCATAAACCTGTTCATTAAACAGCATCACTTTGAGCCGTTTTGAAGCCGTTGGGCTGGCCTGATCAGCCATGGTATGGTCATTGCTCGTGGTCATGGGCTAATCTTAGAGGATTACGCTGAAATGCGCCAGTTGATCGTCAGGTTTTGCATAATTTCCCCACCTTATCGTCTAAGCAGGTCTTTTAAGTCGTGAT
>WTHX01000102.1:5018-6836 GCA_011522975.1 Alphaproteobacteria bacterium
TGGCCTTTTTTGATCAACTCTGGCAGAGATTGATGGGTAGCGGCAATAATCCGCGCATCTGATTTGATCACCTCTCTGCCGCCAACACGGGTAAAACCACCATCTTGCAAAACCCGCAGCAATCGCGTTTGGGCATCCGGCGGCATATCACCAATTTCATCAAGAAACAGCGTCCCGCCCTTGGCTTGGGCAAAACGGCCATCGGACCGGCGGTCCGCCCCTGTAAACGCGCCTTTTTCATGGCCGAAAAGTTCAGATTCAATCAAATCCCTAGGAATAGCCGCCATATTGAGCGCAACAAAAGGCCCTTTTTTCCGCTGGCCCAGATCATGGAGCGCTCTTGCCACCACTTCTTTGCCAGTGCCACTTTCGCCGGTGATCATCACGGAAAGATCGGTCGAAACCAACCGTGCCATTGATCTGAAAATATCCTGCATAGCAGGGGATTGGCCGATCAATTGGTCGCCAATCAATTGGTCTGGGTCATCATCGCCAAACAACATTTCAGCAGGTGTGGTTAACGCCGAATTAAAGGCGGAAGTAACGGTTTCAACCAAGGTTTCCAAAGGAAACGGTTTTGGCAAATAGGCAAAAACCTCACCTTCTTGGGCTTTTACCGCGGTCAGTAGTGTTGACCGTGCGCTCATCATCACAATCGCCATATCAGGGCGGCTTGATTTAATCTCAGGCAAAACGTCAAGCGCATCACCATCAGGGAAAACCACATCTGAAATTAATACAGGCGCGTTGATATGATCGATCAAAACCATCAAATCAGACAGGTTTTCTGCGGTTTTGACGGTAAACCCGGCATTCCCCAAAGCGGTGGAAGCCACCAAACGAATGGCATGATCATCATCAGCCAGAATAACCGTCGGAGCATCAGTCCTGATTTTTGCCATTATACACCCCCTTCTTCTTTGTCTGCCGATGGGGTGATGCCGCCACGTTCTGACATGGGCAAGCCAATGCGGAAGACGGTTTTGCCTTTTTGGGAGGTCACGTCAATCGTGCCGCCATGATCGGCTATTGTGCTGGCAACCAGCGCCAATCCCAATCCTGTTCCTTGCGCTTTATTGGTCACGAACGGATCAAAAATATGCTCTTTTAATTCAGGTGAAATGCCATTGCCGTGGTCTTCAATTTCAATCACCAATGGCGCAACCGCTTGACCAGCCTGCCGCGCAACCGCAAAGTGCACCCCAAGATTATAAAAAGTTCTGATGATTATTTTATGTTTTTTATCAGATGCTTCACAGGCGTTCTTAATTAAATTTAATAACGATTGAATCAAGAGATCACGGTCACCTTCCGTATCCGGCAATGACGGGTCAAACAGTGAAACAATCTCAAACCCTTGACCAAAACTGTTTTGCGCAAGGGTGATGCAATGATTGATCACTTCATGGATATTGACAGGCGAACGGTCGATATCCTTGCCGCCAGCCAGGCTTTCCATACGGGTCAGCAAAGCCGCGATCCGATCGGTTTCAGAGATGATCAGACCTGTGAGAGCATTAGGGTCGGGATGGCCTGATTTGAGCAATTCAGCCGCGCCTCGAATGCCCGCCAATGGGTTTTTAATCTCATGGGCCAAGAGCGCTGATAATGATGTCATAGAACGGGCCGCGCCACGGAATTGCTGTTGGCCGCGCAAGCGTTCTGCCAAAGCCCTTTCTTGGATGGCAATAATCACCCCACCAGAGATGATGTTATCAGGCTGATCCCCTGATGGGGTGCTATTAAATTCTGCCCCTTTAAATTCTGGCCCGTTAAAGTCTGGAATGGCTGAAACTTGAAGATTTACAAGCCGTTGGC
>WTHX01000102.1:6936-12703 GCA_011522975.1 Alphaproteobacteria bacterium
TCTGGCCCGTTAAAGTCTGGAATGGCTGAAACTTGAAGATTTACAAGCCGTTGGCCTAATTTGGAAGAATGAAATTCAATGCCTTGGTCGCTGATGCTGGCGCGGGTGGTGCGAACCCGCCTGATCATGGCGAAGACAGGGTGATCGGGGTTGATATATAGCGCCAAATCACTTTGCAGTAACGTGCTGCGCCCGGCTTTGAAAAATTCCTCCCCTGCGGGATTGATCAAGATAATTTGATTCTGGCCATCAAGGGCAACAACCGGATAGGTCAGACCTGATAAGACAGCGTCAACAAGACCCGCTATCGGCGAAAACCCTTTGATGCTCCTGGTTTGATGATCGATGGGTAAGGCTGTCATGCCGCCGCCTCATTGCTCTTGTCGCTTTCGCGGTCAATATGGCGCTGAAACCATTCATGCAATGTGGCAAAGACCTCTTGGGCATTGCTGGTGTTATTGGCGATCTGCCGCATCAAAGCAGAGCCTTCAAGCCCATTTGTATAGGCTGAGATATGCTTGCGCGCCAATCTAAGCCCATCATCACCGTAGTGGGATAGCATCAGGTCTAAATGCTGGCATAGAATATCATAGCGTTCTTTCAGGCTTGGTTCTGGCCTAATCGCCTGCCCCCGCAAATATTGCCCGGCTTGGGGGATAAACCACGGCCGGCCCATGGCACTGCGCCCGATCATCACCCCATCCGCCCCTGATTGGGCTAAGGCTTGGTCAATATCGGCATAATCATGCAAATCACCATTAACGATGACAGGGATGGATAGCGTCTCTTTCACTGCCCGTACCGCCGCCCAATCGGCTTGACCCTTATAGAATTGGCAACGGGTACGGCCATGGACAACCACCATGGAAAACCCTTCGTCTTCGGCAAATTTAGCCAATCGCGGCGCATTGATTGTCTGATCATCCCAACCCAAGCGCATTTTGACCGTCACAGGCACAGAAACAGCCCCGCGCACCGCCGCGAAAATCCGGGCGCATAAGTCTTCATCCTGCATCAAGGCAGAGCCCGCCAATTTGCCGGTCACTTTGCGCGCAGGACAGCCCATATTGATGTCAATGATCGCCGCCCCCATCTGCTCACCAATTTTGGCGGCTTCGCCCATGATATGAGGGTCCCATCCCGCGATTTGCAAAGAAAATGGAAATTCCGCCGCCGCATTGGTGGATAATTTGCGCATTTCTTGGCGTACACCTTGCAAAATCGCCGCGCTTGCTACCATTTCAGACACAACGAGCCCGCCGCCCAATTGCCGCACAATGCGCCGAAAGGGCCAGTCTGTTACCCCTGACATGGGCGCCAAAATCACCGGATGATCAAGGCTGATCGTATCAATTTTAAGCGGGTTTAAAAGCATATCATCAATTGCCTAAAGTTTAGGCAACATACCTTGTGCTTAAAATTTAAGCAACCTTCGGATAACGTTGTGATGGTTAACCAAGATTTTCTTGGCAAATCCATGGTAATTATGGCCAAACCTGCCTATATAAAAGAAATGAATACAGTATTTGCAATTGTTCTTGCCGCTGGGCAAAGCCGCCGCTTAGGGGGAGATATCGCCAAGCCTTGGCGCGAACTGGCGGGACGTCCTGTTTTGGATCATGCTGTGTCCGCGCTTGCCAACCACCCTCGCATCAAAAGTGGCGTTATTGTCGCCCATCACTCTGCCCTAGATGAAGCCAAAGCATTGGCCGCCCCTTATGGTTGGTCTGTGGTTGAAGGCGGGGATGAGCGCGCGTTTTCCGTTAAAAACGGACTTCAGGCGATAGAAAACAACAAGCCTGATTATGTCTTGATCCATGATGCGGCTCGGCCTTTCATCCCCCATGATGTTTTGGACCGCTTAATTGATGCATTGGATCATGGGGCAAAAGGCGTGATCCCCACCCTGCCGCCATCCGATAGTTTGAAAAAAGTCAAAAACAACATTGTTCTTGACCGTGTTGACCGTGATGGCATTGATCGGGTGCAAACACCGCAAGGGTTTGACTTTCCATTGATCAAATCCCTGCATGATGCGGATAAAACCGGCAAAGCCACCGATGACAGCAGTCTTTTGGAAGACCATGATCATCAAGTGACAACCGTCATGGGTGACCCTATGATGGATAAAATCACCACCGCAGCGGATTTAACCCGTGCTGAATATCTGGCCCAAGGCCTCCAGTACCCGAGGGATGACGTGACCTTAGAAACCCGTATAGCAACTGGATTTGATGTCCATCGTTTCAGTGATGCCCCAGGGCCAATTATGCTGGGCGGTGTTGCTCTTGACCATGATCGCGGGTTTGATGCCCATTCAGACGGTGATGTCACGCTCCACGCGCTGACTGATGCGATTTACGGCACTATGGCGGATGGTGATATCGGATCGCATTTCCCGCCATCCGATGACCAGTGGAAAGGCAAGGACAGCGCGTTCTTTCTGATCGCCGCCGCCGAACAGTTGGCTCAGCATGGCGGCACGATCCGTTTTGTTGACCTGACCATTATTGCTGAAGCCCCCAAGGTTACCCCCCATCGTGATGCCATTCGGCATCGCATTGCTGACCTTCTTAAGATCAGCATTTCTCGTGTCTCCGTTAAAGCCACAACCACGGAAAGTTTAGGATTTACAGGCCGCCGTGAGGGCATTGCAGTACAGGCTGCGGTGACAGTCACTATCCCGCCACAGGACGACAAACCTTGAGCGGAAATAAAGGAGCCTGAAATGAGCAACCCTAGCGCCGATAAAATCCTCACCTATCTTTCAACCCTTGGCCCGATTGGAAAATGCCCTGCCCCTGGCACTATGGGCTCAATTGTTGCCGCCATTGCTGGCGTTTTAATCGCTGTCCAGTGGGGAGTCATGGGCTTGGCGATAGCAACTGTTCTGGTGGTGGCGATCGGCTTTCCCATGGCCAATGCCCATCTCCGCATCACCGGCCAAAAAGATGCCAGTGAAGTGATCATTGATGAAGTTGGCGGGCAATGGTTGGCGATGTTGCCCATACCGGTGGCCCCTGCCCTTAGCCTAGAATATTTCATCTGGGTTGCGGTGGCTTTTGGATTATTCAGGCTGTTTGATATCTGGAAGCCGGGCCCAATCCGTCAGGCTGAAAAACTTCAACCTTATGCCACAGGCGTGATGGCGGATGATATTATCGCAGGCGCGGTTGCAGGGGCGATTATCATGCTCACCACCCCATTTTTTGAAATCACTGCTTATTGAAGGTTTTCATGAAATCACATCAAGAGATTGCCCCAAATATTGCGCAAGAGATTATTTTAAAGGCTGAATCTTTGGGCGTAATGCTGGCCAGTGCTGAATCCTGCACAGGCGGGATGATCGCAGCCGCCCTCACCGATATCGCAGGGTCATCTGTTGCGGTTGATCGCGGGTTTGTTACCTATTCTAATGCCGCCAAAACAGCCATGCTGGGCGTGCCATCAGAGGTGATTGACGCCCATGGCGCTGTTTCAAGCGAAGTTGTGCTTGCCATGGCCGAAGGCGCGGTTGAGCAAATAGCATCCGATCATGGCATTGCGGTATCGGTTTCAGGTGTCGCGGGCCCCGGGGGCGGCAGTGAAGAAAAACCGGTTGGGCTGGTTTGGTTTGGCCTGTCGATACGGACAAAACAGGACGTTGAAACCCAATCCCACCGCAAACAGTTTGATGGCAATCGCGGTGAAGTCAGAGCGCAAGCCACGCAATTTGCCCTTGAATTGATCTTGGATGCCCTTAATCAGATGGCAAATTAAGCGTTAAACACGTTCGTATAAATCATCGGCACGGGTTTCAAATGCCCGCACCATTTTTTTAACAGCTTCCGAAAATAAAGTTTCAATGACCGATTGAAACAGTGCTGATTTAAACTCAAAATCCACATAAAAGTCGATCTCACAGCCATCAGGATGAGGGTTGAATTTCCATGCGTTTTTCAGGTATTTGAACGGCCCTTCGGCATATTCGACATGAATTTCATTGGCGTCAGCGTCAAGATCAACATAAGACGTGAATTTTTCACGATAAAGCCTGAAGCCGATCATCAAATCAGCGATCATTTTTTCATCATCAGCCTGACGGATGCGTGATGCCAAACACCATGGCAGGAATTCAGGATATGACTTCACATCGGCCACCAGCGCATAGAGATGCTCTGGGCGATGGTTTATCACACGTTTTTCGCGATGCGTCGTCATGGAAACCTTCGAATTTCAGTAAAACCCTAATGTTGATTTAGGATTTAGCACCCTGTCTTGCGGCTTTCAATGCGGCAAAATCGTCATCTGCGTGATAAGACGACCGCGTCAAAGGTGTTGCTGAAATCATCAAGAATCCTTTGGCCTCACCAAAGGTCTTGAGTTGATCAAATTCATCCGGTGTCCAGAACCGATCCAACGGATGATGTTTCGGGGTCGGCTGCAGATATTGGCCAATGGTCATGAAATCAACATCGGCGGCGCGCATATCATCCATCACTTGAATGACATCATCGCGTGTTTCACCCAATCCCACCATAATGCCTGATTTGGTGAAGATCATCGGGTCAAGCCGTTTGACATCACTCAATAATTGGAGAGAGGCGAAATACCGTGCCCCTGGCCTGACCGTTGGATACAGCCGCGGGATTGTCTCAAGGTTATGGTTAAACACATCAGGCTTTGCCGCCACAACAACTTCAACCGCCCCGTCTTTTTTCAAGAAATCAGGGGTCAATATTTCAATTGTGGTGCTGGGGGATGCTTCACGGATAGCGGTGATAGTTTTGGCGAAATGCTCTGCCCCGCCATCGGCCAGATCATCACGGTCAACAGAGGTAATCACCACATGAGCAAGGCTTAATTGCGCCACCGCATCGGCAACACGGCGTGGCTCATCAAGGTCGAGACGGTCTGGCTTACCTGTTGCGACATTGCAAAACGCGCAAGCCCGGGTGCAGACAGACCCTAAAATCATCATGGTCGCGTGTTTTTTCTGCCAACATTCCCCGATATTGGGGCAAGCGGCTTCTTCACAGACGGTCACCAGATGATTATCGCGTACAATCTGGCGTGTGTCTTGATAGCCTTGTGAGGTGGGGGCTTTGACCTTCAACCAATCCGGACGCGAGGGTTGCGGCTTTTGATCATTACGGGCTTTTTCAGGATGCCGCGCATCGCCTTTTAACCCTTGGCCACGAAATACCACTGGATCCATTGTATTGCCATTGGTTTGATCATTTGCGCTCATGAGGTGATCCTGTCTGGGGGCTATCCTGTCTGATTGAACCTGATATTAACCGTTTTAAAAATGAATGGCTTTATCAAAAGCATCAAGCACGGATTCATGCATGGCTTCGGATAAGGTCGGATGGGGGAAGATGGTTTGCATCAAATCTTCTTCGGTGGTCTCTAGTTTTTTCGCCACCACATAGCCTTGGATCAGCTCAGTCACTTCAGGGCCGATCATGTGCGCGCCCAGCAGTTCCCCTGTTTTGGCATCAAAAATGGTTTTGATCATGCCATCTTCATCACCAAGGGCAATGGCTTTACCATTGGCCAAAAACGGGAAACGCCCAACTTTGATCTGATAGCCTTCTTCAAGGGCTGCTTTTTCGGACAGCCCCACAGATGCCACTTGCGGGCGGCAATAAGTACAGCCTGGGATATCTGTTTTCTTGACCCCGTGGCCTTCCCCTTTACCAGCGATATGTTCAGCGGCGATAATGCCTTCATGGCTGGCTTTATGGGCAAGCCATGGCGCGCCTGTCATATCCCCAATGGCATA
>WTHX01000160.1 GCA_011522975.1 Alphaproteobacteria bacterium
TGCCAATAATGAAACCATGCCAATAATGAAACCATGAATGACCGTGACCAATCCTCTCGTTTAGTTTCTGCACCTGTTCGGGAATTTCTATTGCGCCGCGTTGAAGAAATATCAGGCGTTATCACCATCGCTATTGGGATGGTCATGATGGCGGTGCTGATCACCGCTGATCCTGCCGACCCCAGCAGCAATACCGTCACGTCGATTGTCGGCGCGCCGTCAAATATCTTGGGCATTTATGGGGCAGAGGCCGCGGCGTGGCTGATTAATATCAATGGCATTATCGCGGCTTATATGTTGGCCTTCATCCCTTTGGTTTGGGGGGTGCGGATATTGCGGCATCGCCGGCCTTCTGGGGTGTTGCGCCGTTTGTTATTACTGCCGGTTGCGATACTGGGGTTGAGTTTTACCGCTTCGGCCGTGTTTGGTGAAATTTATGGTGGCGCATCAGGCAAGATGCTGGTGACATGGATATTGCACCATGAAGTTTTAACACGGTCATTGCCCGCACCTGTTGATATGATCAAATATGGCCATGGCCTGATCATCCTCTTGGGGTTGATCTCATTGGTGCTGTATTCTTATGTGGCGGCGATTGGCAAGGGTGAAATCCGCATCATTCCAATGATCACAAAAGCCCTTCAATCGCTGGTTGTCTCGATCATCAAACCAGTGGCTGCATTGTTAAAACGCAGCAAAGATAGCGCTCAAAAACCAGCCAAAAAAGTCAGCCGTAAAGCCCCGCAACCTCGGCGTGAACCTGTTATGGTGACCAATGAAAGTGTTGATGATGACGCCCCCAAAACAACCGCGGCACGCAAACGGAAAACAGCGAAAGGTCAGCGCAGTCTCGATCTGGGCACACAAAGTGGGTATTACCTGCCATCGGTTGATTTGCTCGCCCCGCCTAGCAAAGCCTTATCAGGGCCAGCCGCCGATGTCTTGGATGCCAATTCCAGAATGTTGGAAGGGGTCTTGGGTGAATTTGGCGTCAGGGGTGAAATTGAAACTGCCCGTTTTGGCCCTGTTGTCACCCGCTATGAATTAAGCCCTGCACCAGGGACAAAAACACAGCGTGTCATTGGCCTTGCTGATGATATCGCGCGATCAATGTCCGCGCTTTCGGTGCGGGTGGCGGTGGTGCCGGGGCAAAATGTGATCGGCATTGAATTGCCCAATGCTGACCGTCAAACCGTGTTGTTGCGTGATATTTTTGACCATGACAATTGGCAAGACAGGTCGGCGGCCTTGCCCATGGCTTTAGGGATGGATATCGCAGGCCATCCGGTGGTGGCTGATCTGGCACGGATGCCGCATCTATTGGTTGCGGGGACAACAGGTTCAGGGAAATCTGTTGGGATTAACGGCATGATTCTGTCGCTGTTATATACCCATACGCCTGAGACTTGCCGCCTGATTATGATCGACCCCAAGATGTTGGAATTATCGGTTTATGATGGGATACCGCATTTGCTGACGCCGGTGGTGACAGACCCGGGCAAAGCCGTTACCGCGTTAAAATGGACCGTGCGGGAGATGGAAAATCGGTATCGCAATATGTCCAAACTTGGGGTGCGGAATATCGATGGCTATAACCAACGCCTTGCCGAAGCCCGCCGCAAAGGGGAGACGTTAAGCCGCCGTGTCCAGACAGGGTTTGATGCTGAAACAGGCAAACCGATCTATGAAGAAGAAGCCCTCGATCTAAGCCCATTGCCGTTTATTGTGGTGGTGATTGATGAGGTTGCTGATTTGATGCTGGTGGCGGGTAAAGATATTGAAGCCGCGGTTCAGCGTTTGGCGCAAATGGCGCGGGCGGCGGGCATCCATGTGGTGATGGCCACCCAGCGGCCGTCAGTTGATGTCATCACCGGCACAATCAAAGCCAATTTCCCGACCCGAATTTCGTTCCAAGTCACGTCCAAAATCGACAGCCGCACCATCCTTGGGGAACAAGGGGCGGAACAATTATTGGGCCGCGGTGATATGCTTTATATGGAAGGTGGCGGGCGTATCGTCCGTGTTCACGGGCCGTTCGTTAGCGATGCTGAAGTTGAAGATGTCGCCAATGTTCTGCGCCAGCAAGGCGAACCGGTCTATGATGAAAGCGTAACGACAGAGGTTGAAAATAATGGCGATGATGCGCTTTCAGGTGGCGAGCAAGCCGGTGACCCTGAAGGCAGTCTTTATGACCAGGCCGTTGCCATTGTTGCGCGTGAGGGCAAAGCCTCAACATCCTTTATTCAGCGTCATTTGCGGATCGGCTATAACAGGGCGGCAACCATCATTGAAGAAATGGAAAAAAATGGCGTTATCAGCCCTGCCAATCATGCCGGTAAAAGAGAGGTTTTAATCGACCATGACCAGTAAAATAACCTCGCCATTATCTTTAAATTCTAGGCCATATCCTTGGCGCTGTATGATCCGTGCAGTGATAGGGCCGTTGGGATATATCATTGCAATCGTTCTTCTGGCGCAAATTATGGGCCTGCGTCCGGCGGCGGCGGATGATATCGCCAAAGCCGAAGAATGGTTCAACAACCTCACCACCTATCAGGCTGATTTCACCCAAGTGTCATCAGACGGCAGCCATGCTAAGGGGAAGTTTTCTCTGCGCCGCCCCTTCCGCAGCCGATTTGACTTTGATGATCCTGTTCCCATCACATTGATCACGACTAAAATCTGGCTGCATGTTGATGATGCCGAAAGACGTGAGGTCAACAGTTATCCTGTATCCGAAACACCGTTGCGGACAATCTTGGCTGAGGATATCAACCTGCGCTTGCCTGATGTCAAAACCTCGACCAGCAATAAAGATGGGGTTGTGACCATCACTATGTTGCAAGAAGATGGTGAAGCGGCGGGGCGAATCAGCCTTGAATTTGATGAAAAGCCGTTTCAATTGCGCCGCTGGGTGGTGACCGATGCCAATGGCATCACCACTAGTGTTTTTCTAACCAACCCAGTCAAAGGCCTTGATCTGCCCGCCAAGATGTTTGTGCCGACCAATTATCCTGACCAGACAAATTAATTTTATCGGTTTTAACACCTAGCCTCTTTTTGAAATCTCAATTACCATTTTTTTATGGATGATTTTTCTTCTGGTGCAAAAGATACGTTATTGACGCCGTTTCAATTGGGGCCGGTGCGGCTTAAAAACCGCATTTTCAGTACAGGCCACGCCTTGAGCCACGCCAATCATGGACGGGCGACCGAAACAACATTTCATTATCAGGCTGAAAAAGCCAAAGGCGGCATTGGGCTGTCTTTTGTTGGTGGATCTGGCACGGTTTCTGCTGATACCGCCCCTGTGTTTGATCAATTGATCATCAATGATGACATCATCCCGTTTTTTGAACGACTTTCGTCTTTTTATCACGATCATGGCGCGGCATTGATGACGCAAATCACCCATCTGGGGCGGCGCACCAATGCCAATGCAGGGGAATGGTTGCCGATGGTCTCCCCTTCGGCCAATCGTGAGGTGTTGCATCGTGGTTTTCCCCGCGCCATGGATGAAGATGATATCCACCGCATTGTTGATGATTTCGCCCGCGCTGCCCAACGCTGTAAAGATGGTGGGTTGGATGGATTAGAGGTCATCGCATCAGGCCATTTGATCGATCAATTCTGGTCCCCTGCCACCAACCAGCGTCACGATCAATATGGCGGGTCGCTGGATAATCGGATGCGGTTTGGACGGATGGTCTTTGCCGCAATGCGTGAAAAGGTTGGTGATGATTTCGCCCTTGGGATTCGCATGACCATGACCGAACATGACCATGATCAATCCGGTCTTTCAGAAGAAGACAATATGGTGATTGCCCAAAAACTGAAAGATGATGGGGTGATTGATTTTCTTAATCTGGTTTCAGGTAAGATTGATTCCATGCCGCGCCTGACCAATTATATGCCAGGCATGGCAGCACCTTTATCCCCCTTTTTGGCGCAAGCAGGGCGGTTTAAACAAGCGATTGACCTGCCTGTTTTGCACGCCACCCGCGTCAATGATTTGGCCACCGCTCGCTTTGCCATTGATGAAGGGGTGGTGGATCTGGTGGGGATGACCCGGGGGCATATCGCTGATCCTTATATTATTGCGAAATTGCAAAATGGTGAAGAGGACCGCATCCGCAACTGTGTCGGGTCAACCTATTGTTCCAATTATGGCTATTGCATTCAGAACCCTGCCACGGCGCGCGAAGGCCAATTGCCCCATGTGATCACGCCATCATCACAGCCGCCCAAAAAAGTCGTGGTGGTTGGCGCAGGTCCTGGCGGGCTTGAATCCGCTCGCGTTGCGGCATCCCGCGGTCATGACGTGGTGGTGTTTGAAGCCGCTGACCGTGTTGGCGGGCAAGTGATATTGGCAGGGCAAGTGGGTTGGCGCAAAGATTTGGCCAGCATCATCGATTGGCTTGAAAAAGAATGTCAGCATTTGGGGGTAAGCATTAAATGCAATCACTTTGCCGATGATGCCATGATCAGATCTGAAAATCCTGATGTGGTGATTATCGCCACAGGCGGTCTGCCCCATACGGATTGGCTTGAAGGTGACGCTAATATTCTATCAACTTGGGATGTGTTGTCGGGCATGGCCTCCCCTGAAGGGCGGGTATTGATCCATGACCAGACCGGCAAAAATGTTGCCATGGCCGCGGCGGATTTTCTTTCGGGAAAAGGCGTAGACGTGACGCTCAATACCCAAGATGCGCAAATCGGGATGGAAGCGATGCGGCTTGAAATCTCACCGTTCATGAAACGGTTTTATGAACGCGGCGTAAAAATGACCCGCGACCGTGAAGTGCTGAAGGCTGAACGCGCCCAAAACCAAGTGGCGGTGACCTTCCGCAATATGCATACTGCTGGCCTTGAGGTCGAAGTTTATGACCATGTCATTATTGAAGCAGGAACCTTGCCCAATGATGAGCCATTTTACGCGCTCAAAGACAACGCCCTTAATCAAGGGGTGATGGATTTGGACGCCATGGCAGCCGGCGCGGCGCAACCTGAATATCATGGTGAAGGGTATGTCCTTTATCGTGTAGGTGATGTGGTGGGCAGCCGTGATATCCATTGCGCGATGTTGGATGCGCTCAGGATTTGTAGCCATTTATAATTTTCCGAAAATAACACCTATTGGAATAACCGTTCATGCGAAGCCGTAAAATTATCCATGTCATTTCATGCCACGCGGAAGGTGAAGTGGGCGACGTCATTATTGGCGGTGTTGCCCCACCTCCGGGGGATACGCTTTGGGAGCAACGTCAGTTTCTGCACGATGATGGCACGCTGCGAAACTTCATGTTGAATGAACCCCGCGGCGGTGTTTTCAGGCATGTTAATTTGTTGGTGCCACCAAAGCATTCGGATGCCGATGCTGGGTTTTTAATTATGGAACCTGAATACACGCCGCCGATGTCAGGGTCGAATTCAATCTGTGTTGCGACGGTCTTATTGGATGCTGGCATTGTTGAAATGACTGAGCCTGAAACCACCCTTAGGCTGGAAGCCCCTGGCGGATTGATTGAAGTCAAAGCCGATTGCCGTAATGGTAAAGCCGAGCGGATTTATATCCAGAATATGCCAAGTTTTGCCCATCAATTGGATGCTTCCCTTGATGTTGAAGGCATTGGGGAATTGCGGGTTGATACGGCTTTTGGCGGCGATAGTTTTGTGATTGTTGATGCTGCGCAATTGGGGATTGATCTGGTTGCTGATAACGCCCGCCGTATCGCCGAGATGGGGGTTGCGATCACCCGCGCCGCCAATCAGCAGTTAACATTCCATCACCCTGACCACCCCGATTGGTCGCATTTTTCGTTCTGTCTTTTTGCAGGTGCAATCACGCGTGATGGCAACCATCTCTATGCCCGTTCAGCGGTTGCGATTGAACCGGGTAAAGTTGATCGCTCCCCCACGGGTACGGCGGTATCGGCACGGATGGCGGTGTTGCACGCCAAAGGTGAGATGACAGGGGATGATATTTTTCATGCCCGCTCTATTATTGATTCTGAATTTCAAGGCCGTATTCTTGGCACCACCAGCGTGGGGTCTCATCCCGCGATCACCCCAGAGATTTCAGGCAGGGCTTGGATTACAGGAACCCATCACCATATGCTTGACCCTGATGACCCTTGGCCAGAAGGATACAGAATCAGCGACACATGGGGTTTTTAACTGGGGGCTTTTAGTTGGAGTTTCTAACAAGAAGCGCCTTCTTATAAATGGAGATAAAGGGGAACGATGAAAATCATCACATGGAATATCAATAGCGTCCGATTAAGATTACCGCTGGTGTTACGGCTTTTGGCTGAACAAGCGCCTGACGTCTTATGCCTGCAAGAAACCAAATGCCCTGATGATAAATTTCCCCATGAAGAATTAGAAAACGCAGGCTATCACCACCGCGCGATCAGGGGTGAAA
The DNA here is from genome assembly GCA_011522975.1 of Alphaproteobacteria bacterium. GTDB lineage: Bacteria > Pseudomonadota > Alphaproteobacteria > Puniceispirillales > UBA1172 > JAGWAQ01. The sequence continues at coordinate 6,428 of WTHX01000160.1, forward strand.
AAGGCTATAATGGCATGGCGATTTTATCGAAACAGCCGCTTCATGATATTCGCCATTTGAATTGGGTGGGGCGTGAAGACTGCCGCCATTTGGCCGCAACATTGGATGATGGCACCCATATTCATAATTTTTATATCCCTGCTGGCGGTGATGTCGCTGACCCAGAAGTGAATGATAAATTCGCTCATAAGTTGGATTTCTTAGATGAATTAAAAGCATGGTCTGTTGATCAAACTGATACGCCATCAATTTTGGTGGGGGATTTGAATATCGCCCCGCGCCATGATGATGTTTGGCATCACAAACAATTGCTTAAAATCATCAGCCATACGCCAGTTGAAACAGAAGGGCTTGAAGCGGTGATGGTTGCTGGCGGCTGGCAAGACGCAGTGCGCCAGATGATCCCTGAAGGGCAATTGTATTCATGGTGGTCTTATCGGGCGAAAGATTGGGATGCGGCGGATAAAGGCCGCCGGCTTGACCATATTTGGGTCACAAGCCCGATCAAAACCCGCGTTAAAGCCGCCACCGTCTTGCGGCAAGCCCGAGGGTGGGAGCAACCGTCTGACCATGCGCCGGTTATCGTTGAGATGTAAGCCCTTTTGAAATTCCTCCATATCTCTTTGCAAATAGGGTAAAACGGCGTATATCCTCGGCATAGGTGTAAGAAGAGTCACCGTCAACAGAGGCATGGATATGCAAATTGAATTCGTCAAAATGCAAGGGATCGGCAATGATTTTGTCGTGCTTGATGCGCGCCCTGGCGGGTCGGCGGCAGGTCTTGATCTGACCGAAGATCAAGCCCGCCATATTGCTGACCGTCATTTTGGCATTGGCTGCGATCAAATTTTGATCATCGCGCCATCTTCGGTTGCCGATATCACCATGCATATTATGAACAGTGACGGCAGTATGGCCGCCGCTTGCGGCAATGGCAGCCGCTGTGTCGCTGATCTGGTGATGGCGGAAACCGGCACAGATACCATCAGCATGGAAACAAAGGGCGGGGTGATTAACGCCCGCCGCTACGGTGATCTGGTCTCGATTGATATGGGTCCGGCGAAATGTGATTGGGCGGATATTCCTTTGGCCCATGATATGGACACAATGAATATTGATTTGGGACAAGCGGATTTGCCGCCGGCTATTGGCGTCAATATGGGCAATCCCCATGCGGTGCATATCGTTGATGATGCTGAAGCGATTGATCTGGCGGCTATTGGTCCTGTTCTGGAACATGCGCCCATTTTCCCTGATCGCGCCAATATTGAGTTTATTTCATTGATTGCTGAAAACCATATTCGGATGCGGGTATGGGAACGCGGCAGTGGCATCACCATTGCGTGTGGAACAGGGGCTTGCGCCGCTGCTGTGGCGGCTGCTCGCCAAGGGCTGACCGGCCGGCAAGTGCAAGTCACACTTGATGGCGGTACGCTGGAAATTGACTGGCAAGACAATGGCCATGTCATCATGACAGGCCCGTCTGAAATTTCATTTCACGGCGTGATTTCTCTTGATCAGGATCAGGCATGACCAAAACCCTTAAGCAAAATGCAGAGGTGAAAACTTTTGGTTGTCGACTGAATATCTGGGAAAGCGAAGTTATGTCTCGCCATCTCAAGTCGGCTGGACTTGACGATGCGGTGGTGATCAACACCTGTGCCGTGACCGCAGAAGCTGAAAAACAAGCCCGCCAGATGATCAGAAAAATCAGGCGTGAAGACCCTGACAAGCGGATTGTCGTCACGGGATGCGCCGCCCAGATCAACCCGCAGTCGTGGCAAGGAATGGCCGAAGTTGATGCGGTGATCGGCAATCACGACAAATTAGAAGAAGCCACATGGCAGCGCTTGGCGGGCAGTAATGACGGCCACTTGCCATCATTGGTCAGCGATATTATGGCGGTTGAAGATGTCGCCCCGCATTTGCTCGAAGGCTTTGATGGCCATACCCGGGCTTTTCTGCAAATTCAGCAAGGCTGTGATCACCGCTGTACGTTCTGCATCATCCCTTATGGTCGGGGGCAGAACAGGTCTGTTCCCATGGCAACTGTCATCAATCAAGTTGAGGCGCTGGCCAATCAAGGCATTGCTGAAGTGGTGTTAACGGGGGTTGATGTCGCGTCTTGGGGTGGCGATCTGGAAGGTCAGCCCCAGCTTGGGCAATTGATCAGGCGAATTCTTAAGACGGTGCCTAATTTGCGCCGCCTTCGGATGAGTTCAATTGACCCTGCCGCCATTGATGATGATTTTCTGATCGCCCTAGAAGAAGACCACAGGTTGATGCCACATATGCATCTTTCGGTTCAGCATGGTGATGACCTGATTTTAAAGCGCATGAAGCGGCGTCATTCGCGCCAAGATGTGCTTGATCTGGTGGCGCGTGTTCGCGCCATCCGCCCTGAAACTGTATTTGGCGCTGATTTGATCGCAGGTTTTCCAACCGAAGATGACACAGCCCACCATCAGACCCTTGATCTGATCAAAACTGCAGGGCTGACGTGGTTGCATATCTTCCCCTATTCCCCGCGTGAAGGCACACCTGCCGCCCGCATGCCGCAACAAGACCCAAGCGTCATTAAATCCCGAGCCGCCGAATTAAGGCAAGCAGCAGCAGAGGCAGAGGCGGCCTTTCTGGAAACCCGCCTTGGCGCCATTGAAGATGTGCTTTTGGAAACAGGCGGCGTTGGCCATACCGCGCAATTTGCCAAAGCAAGGTTGCAAGGTGATCACCTTGTGGCGGGGCAAATTTACCCCGTGCGCGTGCGTGGCATTGCTGATAATATGTTGGATGTGGAGTTGCGTTAATGGGCTTTTTTGACCGCTTTAAAAAATCCAAATCTGAAAAGGCTGACGACCCGATCAAGGATCAGGCTGAACAGCAAACTCAACCTGTTGTTGATGCTGAAAAGGCTGAAGCAACCCCACCAACAGACCCTGCCCCTATTGATCCCGCTTCAGTAGAAACTGAACCTGCTGAAACCCTATCAGCAGACCCTGAGCCGCAAGAAGATGGTGGGGCGGCAGATGCGCCTCAAGAATCACCAGCCGAAGATGCGCCAGATGATAACGCGCCCGTTGCAGATGTTGAAATTGAGCCTGAGGAAGAAACAGCCCCAAAGAAAAAGTCATGGTTCTCTCGGCTAAAGGATGGGTTGGGGAAATCCGCCAATAAAATCACCTCTAACCTTGCTATTTTCGGCAAACCGAAATTAGACGCCAATGATTTAGAAGATATCGAAGATGCGTTGATCATGGCTGATCTTGGGGTGGCGGCGGCTGGTCGGCTGGCGGCTGGCCTCAACAAACGTGACTTCCCCGAAGGCGTTAATCAGGACACATTAAGCGAAGCGCTGGCCGAAGAAGTGGCGGGCATTCTTGCGCCTGTGGCCAAACCGCTCGCCATCAACCCTGACCATAAACCTCATGTTGTGATGATGGTGGGGGTCAATGGTTCTGGCAAAACCACGACAGCAGGTAAATTGGCGGAACAATGGCGGCAAGATGGATTGAAAGTTACCATGGCAGCGGCGGATACATTCCGTGCGGCGGCGGTGGAACAGCTCAAAATCTGGGGTGAGCGGACGGGCACAACCGTGATTTCAGGTGAGCCTGGGAGTGATGCCGCCGCGGTGGCGTATCAAGCCTATGAACAAGCGATCAATGAAAAAGCCGATGTCTTAATCGTTGATACCGCAGGACGCTTGCAGGCCAAAAAAGAATTGATGGATGAGCTTGAAAAAATTTGCCGCGTCATTGCCAAGAAAGATGATGCCGCCCCCCATGATCGGGTGATTGTGCTGGATGGCACGGTGGGCCAGAACGCCATTTCTCAAGTCTCCGCCTTTAAAGAAACAGCAGGGCTGACCGGCATGATTGTCACCAAACTTGATGGCAGTGCCCGCGGCGGTGTTGTGGTGGCTTTAGCCGAAGAATTTGGCTTGCCGATCCATGCTGTTGGCGTCGGTGAAGGCAAAGATGATCTGGATGCCTTTAACGCTGAAGACTTTGGCCGCGCTTTGGCAGGTTTAGGCGCCAAAGAATAAACCCTATTAATGATGATATTTTAAGTCGTGCTTTATGGGGCTGGCAGTAATTGGGTTGTTCGTCCTGTGATGTAATAAGCCATAAGCCCCACCCATTCATGCAAGGCTGTCCCCATCAACGTTTGTCCTTGCTTATAGACCAGTGTCCACGGCATTTCTTCGGCATTGGTTTTGTAATCAACAGGATAGGCCAATGGATTAAGCCCTTCTTTTTTAAAACTGCTGATGGCGCGCGGCATATGTGATGCTGATGTGATCAGCACCACTTGGCCTTGACGGGAATCATCCATCATGGCGCGAACATAACTGGCGTTTTCTGCTGTGTTTCGTGATTCGCCCTCGATAATCATTTGTGTCTCGGACAATCCCAATCCCTTGATCGTGGCATGGCTAATCTCATCTTCGGAGGCGCCAATGTGATCCATCTTCAACCCACCCGGGAAATAGAGTTTTGCTTGCGGAAATTTCTTGGCCAGAATCAGCCCTGCGATGAGGCGATCCCCGGCTGAACTGATGGGCGGCGCATCCGGTGATGTGAAACTGGCGCCTGCGCCTTGCCAGCCGCCCAAAACAATAATGATTTCAGGGTTTAAATCCGCCGCTTCAGGTTGGGGAAAGCGATGTTCAAGGGTGCGCACCGCATAATAGGGCAGGATTGGCACAACCAAATTAAACCCTACAATGACGGTTAGAAAAAGTGTAATGGCCCGAAGTCGCGGGATGGAAAACAACAGTTTCTTTTTCTTGGGCAGGGTCGGTTTTGCCAAGAAAGACAGCAGGCTAAAGATCACCAGCAGTAAGACAAACAGATGGGTTGGGTGCAAAATAATGGCGATAATTTTGGACAGATAAAAAAACATGCTCATCTCTTTTGAAAACCCTAACGGTGATCACCGCCAAGAGCAAGCCAGCAAACCGCCAAAAGACTTGACTTTCTCATCAGAAAAGCGCAAAAGACAGCCATCAACGGCAAATCTGAAGCCTGACCCTAGCGGGTTCCGTCTGTCCATGAGTTTCATGCACAGGCGTAAAATTGCTTGGTCATATGTTGGGTCATATGTTGGGTCAGAACGATTTGCCAGAACGAATTTATTATTGAGGTTAGCACTTCATGTTTGAAGGCTTGAGCAATAAATTAGGTCAGGTGTTTGACAATATCCGTGGGCGTGGTGCGCTTTCGGAAGCTGATGTCGATGCCGCCCTGCGTGATGTGCGCTTGGCCTTGCTTGAGGCTGATGTTGCCCTGCCTGTGGTCAAATCATTCATCGCATCTGTCCGTGAAAAAGCCATTGGGCAGGATGTGTTGAAATCCGTTAAGCCAGGGCAGATGGTTGTCAAGATCGTCCATGATGCGCTGGTGGAAACCCTTGGCCCGGGTGCTGAACCGCTTAACCTCAATCAAGCCCCGCCTGCTGTTATATTGATGGTTGGTCTGCAAGGTGGCGGTAAAACCACATCTTCAGGCAAATTAGCGCGGCTGTTGCGCCATAAACATAAAAAGACAGTCATGTTGGCGTCCCTTGACGTGACCCGCCCTGCGGCGCGTGAACAGTTGCGCATTCTAGGCACAGAAGCCGACGTTGATGTTCTGCCTGAACGTGATGGCGACACACCTGCCAGCATCACCAAACGGGCGCTTGATGCCGCCAAGTTAAAATCATCGGATGTTTTGATTCTCGACACCGCTGGCCGAACCACTGTCGATGAAGGCTTGATGGCCGAAGTCCGTGAAGTCAGCAGTGTTGCAAAACCGATAGAAACCTTGCTGGTGGCCGATGCCATGACAGGTCAAGACGCGGTGCAAACCGCCGATGCCTTTAACACGGCCATCGGGATTACAGGGATAATCCTGACCCGTGCTGATGGTGATGCCCGCGGCGGTGCCGCGCTGTCCATGCGCCAGATCACCAATTGCCCTATTAAATTCTTAGGGGTTGGTGAAAAGCAAGACGCGCTGGAAGAATTTGATCCTGAACGGATGGCAGGGCGTATCCTCGATATGGGGGATATTGTCGGGCTGGTTGAAAAAGCCGCAGAGACGATTGAAGCCGAAGAAGCGGAACGCATGGCCAAGCGCATGGCCAAAGGTCAGTTCGATATGAACGACTTTTTAAGCCA
>WTHX01000115.1 GCA_011522975.1 Alphaproteobacteria bacterium
GCAAAACTGGCCGTGTCGTGATCAGGCCATCAGGCACAGAGCCGTTGTTGCGGGTGATGGTTGAGGCAGAAGACCAGCATCAAATGAACAGTCTTGCTGAAAATATCGCCAAAGTGATTGAAACTGAAATGGCGGGTTAACCTGCTGAAAAAGCCGCAGCACCACGCCCCAATCCATCAAATAAATCCAGCATATCCTCCATCCAGCGGTGGAGATCATCATTCTTGTCATAAAGCGGGAAGGGTGAAGTGACCCGCGCCCATTGCAAAACCCCGAATAATATATAATCCACCATGGCGGGGGCTGACCCCGCGATGAAACCACCAGAAAGCATGGCTTTGCGGAACGGGTCCAATTGGGTGTGTAATTGCGGGCGTAAATCCTCGCGTTTACGGCAAAAATCCTCAAGGCTCATCCCAAAGCGTTTTTCGCGGCTGGCGATGAAATAGGCTTGGTCTTGCGGGGTTAAAACTTTGGGAATATCCACCAAAATCATGGCGATGATGGTGGGGAATAAAGCCGTCTGGGTGTAGCGGTGAATGAAATTAAAACTGGCCCAACCCGCATCCCCACCAGGAAATAATGTAGGGGAGGGATAGGCCTCTTCCAGATGGCTGATGATCAGCCTTGAATCGTCAATTGGCTGACCTTTAGCATCAATTAGCAAAGGAAAACTTTTACCCCCCGCCGCGATCACCTGATCTTTTTCTGAAAACGTAAGCGGGATTGTTTCGGCCTCAATCCCTTTATGGGCAAGCGCCATTTTAACATGCCAGCACCATGGGCTAAGCGGCACTTGATCGGCGGTGACCAAGTCATAGAGGATGGGCGGTGTTGATTGCGAAGGTTGTTTCTGCGGCATGATACTTTCCTTTCAAACAATCATAAAACAATTCAACGCCGATAAAAAGCGGTTGACTTTGATAATCGGGCGACTATTACTGTTCTTGGGTCGCCATTCCCCAACGAATGGTCACATTACTGGAGGATAGGTTCATGCAGCCTGATCATACCCACGCGTTTTCGCGCCCGTCTCAGCGTCCCGCTGACAGTCACTTTTCTAGTGGCCCCACCCGCAAGCGTCCAGGTTGGTCTCCCTCCTGTCTCAACGACGCTTTTGTTGGTCGTTCCCACCGTGCCGCTGATGGCATTTCCAAAATTCAATATTGTCATGACGCCATGCGTGAATTGCTTGGCTTGCCTGATGATTACCGTATTGGCATTGTGCCGGCTTCGGATACAGGGGCGGTTGAAATGGCCATGTGGTCGCTTTTGGGCGCCCGCGGCGTGGATATGCTGGCTTGGGAAGCCTTTGGCAAAACATGGGTGAATGACGCGGTCAAACAATTGCCGCTCGAAGATATTCGCGTTTTTGATGCCGCTTATGGCGATATCGTTGATTTCAGTCAGATCGATGATGATCGTGATGTTGTGCTGACATGGAATGGCACGGCATCAGGTGTTTGCGTGCCTAATGGCGATTGGATTAACCCTGACCGCGCGGGGTTGATTATCGCTGATTCCACCTCCGCTGCGTTTGCCATGCCAATGCCGATTGAAAAATTGGATGTCGTGACGTTTTCTTGGCAAAAATCTCTTGGTGGGGAAGGTGGCCATGGGGTGATTGTTCTGTCGCCAAAAGCCGTGGAAAGACTAGAGACTTACACCCCGCCATGGCCATTGCCAAAAATCTTTCAATTGACCAAGAACGGCAAATTGCAAGAAGGCATTTTTAAAGGGTCAACCATCAATACGCCGTCGATGCTGTGCATTGAAGACGCCATTGATGCGCTGGATTGGGCAAAATCTATCGGTGGCAAGCAAGCCTTATTTGATCGCGTTCAAGACAATTTCAAGATTGTTAAAAATTGGGTTGATCAGCATGATGATCTGGCGTTTTTGGCAACTGATCCCAGAACAATTTCGCCAACATCCATGACCATCAAAATCACCGCCGATTGGTTTACCAACGCCAGCGAGGTGGCGCAATCCCGCATGGCCAAAGCCTTGGTGCGTCTTTTGGAAGACGAAAATGTCGCCCTTGATATCGCCGCCTATCGTGATGCCCCGCCGGGCTTGCGGATCTGGGGCGGGCCCACCGTTGATGCTGAAGACCTTGCGCTTCTGACCCCATGGATTGATTGGGCGCTGAAGACGATCGAAGCCAATGAACATACCAATACAGAAAACGAATGAGAAAATTATGACCAATACACCACCAAAAGTTTTAATCAGTGACAAATTAAGCCCTGCCGCTGTTGATATCCTGAAAGACCGCGGCATTGATGTCGATTATGAACCCGGTCTTCCCGCCGAAGATTTGATCAAACGTCTTGGCGATTATGATGGTCTGGCGATCCGTTCAGCCACCAAAGTCACCCAAGAGGTGTTGACCGCCAATGCCGGCAAAGCGCTCAAAGTCATTGGGCGGGCAGGGATTGGCGTTGATAATATCGACACTGCCGCCGCCACCGAACATGGGATTGTGGTGATGAACACGCCTTTCGGTAATGCCATCACCACCGCTGAACACGCGATTTCCATGATGCTGGCGACCTCACGGATGATCCCCCAGGCTCATGCTTCTACCATCGCGGGCAAATGGGAAAAATCAGCCTTTGTCGGCACGGAAGTCACCGGCAAACGGCTGGGGTTGATCGGTTGCGGTAATATCGGCGCGATTGTCGCCGATAGGGCGCAGGGGCTGAAGATGAAAGTCATGGCCTATGATCCGTATTTAAGTGAAGACCGTGCCAAAACCCTTGGAGTTGAAAAATGTGATCTTGATACGCTGTTGCAAAAGGCAGATTACATTTCGCTGCATACGCCGCTGACTGATGATACCCGCAATATCATCAATGCTGATGCCATGCAGAAAATGAAGAAAGGCGCGCGGCTGATCAATTGTGCCCGTGGCGGTTTGGTGGATGAAGTCGCGCTTCGTGGCGCGCTTGAAACGGGTCATCTGGCGGGGGCGGCTGTCGATGTTTTTGTCGAAGAACCGGCCACCGATAACATCCTTTTTGATGCGCCTAATTTGGTGGCAACGCCGCATCTGGGGGCCAGCACCGCCGAAGCCCAAGAAAAAGTTGCCGTCCAAATCGCGGAACAAATCGCCGATTATCTGTTGAGCGGGGCGGTCAGCAACGCCATCAATATGCCCAATGTGACGGCAGAAGAAGCCCCTATCCTAGGGCCATATATGCATTTGGGGCGTAAATTAGGGTCATTCTTGGGCCAAGTCACCCGCACCAATCTGCAAGGCATCAGCATCGAATTTGATGGCCATGCCGCAGGTTTAAATATCGAACCTGTGGTGGCGTCATGCCTTGCGGGTTTGATGGAGCCGATCATGGCCTCAGCCAATATGGTCAATGCCTCTACCTTGGCGAAATCACGGGGGATTAATGTGTCTTCGGTGCGTCATGACCGGCCATGCGATTATCAAACCATGATCCGCTTGACGGTGACTTATCGCGCTGATGGCGGGGATGAAATCTCACGGACGATTGCGGGCACTCTGGTGGGGGGCAGCATGCCGCGCATCATTGAAGTGCAGGGGATTGGGGTTGAAAGTGACTTCCCGCAAAATCTTCTGTATTTGCGCAATTATGATAAGCCTGGGTTTATTGGTGACTTAGGCTCGCTTTGCGGCAAGGAAGGAATCAATATCGCGACCTTCCATCTTGGCCGCCGCGAAATTGGCGGTGAAGCCATCGCGCTGGTTGAAATTGACAGCACGCCCGATGATGGGTTTTTGGCCGCCCTCAAAGACCTGCCGCAAGTGGTCAGGGCCGATCACCTGCATTTCGGGTGATCATCTGAACGCCATGATGGTGATGGGGCGGTATAACGCGCCCCATCCCACGGCTTTTTCTTGCAGAATTTAGGGGGCTGGGGTAGGAATAGGCATATCAATGTAATGCCTCGATAGGACGCCCAAACATGGCTGATCAGCCCGACCAAAAATCGCGATCAAGCGCAGGCTTATTGCCCGCCGGCTTAAGCGATTTGATGCCCGAAGATGCCAGCCGTGAAGCGGCGGCAATCGCGTCCATCCTATCCAGTTTCACCGCCCTTGGGTATCAACGCGTTAAACCGCCTTTGGTGGAGTTCGAAGACACATTGCTGGCCGATGGGCCGGGGGCTGCGCTTTCCGGCAATAGTTTCCGCGTCATGGACCCGCAATCAGGGCAGATGATGGCCATTCGTGCTGATATGACTGCCCAGATCGCACGGATTGCCAGCACACGGCTAAAACATCAACCGCGCCCCTTGCGCTTGGCCTATTCTGGCGATGTCTTGCGGGTACAGCCTGACCCGCTAAACCCTGAACGTCAATTGACCCAAGTGGGGGCTGAGATGATCGGCGCCCATCAAACCAGCCATGATGCTGAATTGGCGGTGGCGGCATTGGCGGCACTGCAGGATGCGGGCGTTGGCCGCCTGACGATTGATTTGGGCGCACCACGATTACTGGATGCCATTCTTGATGCGGATGATGATTTGCGGCAAGCCGTTTCCGCCAAAGATCAGATGTTGGTCAAACGCCATGGCGGGGATCACGCCGCGCTGTTGCAAGATTTGCTTGATACGCCCATGGCTTCGGTTGATCAGATTGAGGATAAAATCGCAAATTGCGCCAAGCAAATGCCCAAAGATGCCGCCGCTATGCTCACCGCCCTTACCGAGATGGCCGGGTTAATCCGCCAAGCCATGCCTGATGTGGTGGTGACGATTGATCCCCTTGAAGCCCGCGGTTTTGATTACCATCACGGGGTTGGTTTTGCGATTTTCAGCCCGGGTATTCGCGGTGAATTGGGCCGTGGTGGGCGGTATCGCACCCGCATTGAAGATGCCATGGGTGAGGATTCAACAGGCGTGACGCTTTATCTGGAACGGATTTTGCGGGCATTACAGCCTCATTCCGGTGCATCTCCTCTTTATATTCCCCATGATGCGGGGCTTGACGTTTTGGTCGCGATGATGCGCCAAGGTGAGATCTGCCGCTATGGTTCAGCCGATGCCAAAGACCAAAAAGCAGAGGCTAAGGCCCTTGGGTGTACGCATATTTTGATGGATGGGCAAAAAGCCCCGATTTAATAGTTTTTAGAAAGGCATTATTATGGCGAATGTTGCTGTGATTGGGTCCCAGTGGGGCGATGAGGGCAAAGGAAAGATTGTCGATTGGCTGTCTGAAAAAGCCGATGTTGTGGTGCGCTTTCAAGGCGGGCATAACGCTGGCCATACGCTGGTGATCGATGGTGTTGAATATAAATTGAGCCTTCTGCCATCAGGGATTGTCCGCCCCGGTAAAATGTCGGTCATCGGCAATGGCGTGGTGATTGACCCATCTGCTTTGGTCAATGAAATGACCATCCTGAAAGATCAAGGTGTTGCCGTCAGCCCTGAAAACCTAATGATCTCAACCTCTGCCCCGATGATTTTGCCGGTTCATCAGCGTGTTGACCAAGCGCGGGAAGCCCAGCGCGGTGATGCCAAGATCGGCACAACTGGTCGCGGCATTGGCCCGGCTTATGAAGACAAAGTCGCGCGCCGCGGTTTGCGGATGGGTGATCTGCTGGATATGGATGCCCTGACCGCCAAAACGGAAACACTGTTGGCGCATCACAATGTCTGGTTGCGGGCCGCGGGTGAGGCTGAGATTACGGTGGCTGAGATCACCGAACCGTTGATGGCTCTGCGGGATGTCCTGATCCCTTATCTGGGTGAGGTTTGGGCGCTCTTAGATGATTATCGCCGCCAAGGTCAGCGCATCTTATTTGAAGGCGCGCAAGGCGTCATGCTGGATATTGACCATGGCACGTACCCGTTTGTCACATCATCCAACACATTGCCCGGCCAAGCCGCGGCAGGGTCAGGCATTGGACCATCCCAAGTCGGTTATGTTTTGGGGATCACCAAAGCTTATACGACTCGCGTTGGCTCCGGCCCATTCCCCACCGAAGATTTTGGTGATGATGGCGAAACCTTGGGCCAGCGTGGCCGTGAATTTGGCACAGTGACCGGGCGGAAACGCCGTTGCGGCTGGTTTGATGCTGTCATGGTGCGCCAAGCTGGTATTATTTCAGGCATTCATGGCATGGCCTTGACGAAACTTGATGTTTTGGATGGGTTTGAGACCTTGAAAATTTGCACCGGCTATCGGCTGGATGGTCAAGAAATTGATCGTTTCCCCGCGTCATCTGCTGAACAAGCGCGGGTTGAGCCGATTTATGAAGAGATTGAAGGCTGGAACGAAAGCACCATGGGGGCACGGTCTTGGGCTGAATTGCCGCCGCAAGCAGTCAAATACATCAAGCGTTTGGAAGAATTAACAGGCATTCCTGTGGCGTCTGTTTCCACCAGCCCAGAACGTGAAGACACGATCTTGGTCCGCGATCCGTTTGAAGGGTAATCGGGTGCTGATCTAATCAGCCTCGCCTTCGATCAAATTAAGTTCGGTTGCTTTAGCACGGACGGCCAATTGCAGTTTTTCAAAAGCCCGGACTTCGATCTGGCGGACACGTTCACGGCTGATGCCAAAACGTTGCGATAGGTCTTCCAATGTTTCAGGGCTGTCGTTTAACCGCCGCGCTTGGATAATCGCAATTTCACGTTCATTCAAGTCTTTCATCGCTTCAAACATCAATTTGCGGCGAACGTCATATTCTTCGGCTTCGGCAAATTGCACATCTTGGGTGTCGCGATCATCCACCAGCCAGTCTTGCCATTCCGCGGATTCGCCTTCGGTGCTGACTTGCGCGTTAAGCGAATGATCACCGCCAGCCATACGGCGGTTCATGGAGATCACTTCATCTTCACTAACATCAAGTTCAGTAGCGATGCGGGCGACATTTTCAGGGTTCAGATCACCATCTTCAATGGCTTTAATCTCACCCTTCAGGCGGCGCAAATTAAAGAACAGTTTTTTCTGGGCGGCGGTTGTGCCGATTTTAACCAATGACCAAGACCTGAGAATATATTCTTGGATGCTGGCTTTGATCCACCACATGGCATAGGTCGATAGCCGAAAGCCTTTTTCTGGTTCAAACCGTTTAACAGCATGCATCATGCCCAAATTGCCTTCAGCAATCAGTTCCGCCATCGGCAGGCCATAGCCGCGATAACCCATGGCAATTTTCGCCACCAGACGCAAATGCGACGTCACCAATTGGTGGGCTGCTTCAACATTGCCTGTATCTTTCCAATCTTTGGCCAGCGTGTATTCATCTTCCGCCGATAACATGGGGAATTTTCGAATTTCTTCGAGATAACGCGAAAGATTGCCTTCAGGGGTAATATTTGAAAGCGTCGCGGGCAGATTGCTTGTGGTAACAGAAGTGCTCATAACCATCATATAGTGGCTAACAATTGTGGTTTAAAGATGGCCACGTGTTTTTAATGCCAATTCCAGCCCATCCAGCAAATCCTGCATATCTTGAGGGATTGGCGTTGAAAACTCCATCGCTTGCCCGGTAATCGGATGGGCAAAGCCCAAAAGGCTGGCATGGAGGGCTTGGCGTTTAAAACTCCGCAAATCGCTCAAAGCCGCGCGCAAAGCATTATCAGGCATCTGTCCTGACCGCATGGGGCGGCCATAATGAGGATCACCAATAATGCCATGGCCAATATGCGCCATATGCACCCTAATTTGATGGGTGCGGCCTGTTTCCAGCCGGCATTCAGCCACCGAAGCCAAAGGCGGCAGGGAACGGGTGAAATCAAGATGGGTGATGGCATGACGGCCTTTTTCCGTGATCGTCATTTTCTTGCGGTCACGGGTGCTGCGGCCGATTGGGGCATCAATCGTCAATTGCCGCTGGCTGGGTAGCCCCCAAACAATGGCGGTATAAACACGGTCGAGGTCATGGGCGGCAAACATTTCAGTCAGCACTTTATGGGCCTCAGCGGTTTTCGCCGCCATCATGACGCCGCTTGTGTCTTTATCAAGGCGGTGGACAATGCCGGGGCGCTTTTCACCGCCAATGCCAGTCAATCCATCCCCGCAATGGGCAATCAACGCGTTAACCAGCGTGCCATCAGGCGTGCCCGGGGCAGGGTGGGTGACCAAACCAACAGGTTTATTGACCACGATAATGTCGCGGTCTTCATAGAGGATTTCAAGCGGGATATCTTGGGCTTGGGGGGTGGCGGCAACAGGCTCTGGGATCGTCAATGTAATCGCATCCCCTGATCGCACCTGTTGCGATGGATCGCGCATCACAGCACCATTTAAGGTGACATCGCCATCAAGGATCATATTTTTAAGCCGTGATCGCGACAGGCTTTCGCCTTCCGGCAACATGGAAGAATTGCCAGTCTCGTCACCTTCGCTTACCATGGCGGATGATTCGGACAAATGACCCGCAAGCCAACGATCAAGCCGATCGGGCTTATTGTCTTCGTCCATAACCAAATTAATAACAAAAGGGTAAACCATGGCCGCCACTATGCCCAATCCAGACGATAATCACCAGCCCTTAAATCAATCGGATGAAATACCGTTCGAAGAACCGGCTTGGGTGAAACCTGTCAAAACGGCATCGGTGATCATGGGGGTGTTGATTGTTTTCTGTCTGGCGTTATTGGGATATGGGCTTTCCACCAATATGGGCAAATTGGCCGAAAGTGATGAAACCCCGAAAGTGTTAACCCATCCCGAAGGCATGCGGTTGTTAAACGCATCAAGCGGGGCTGATGGCGCGTTGGTCATGACGTTTGAAGCCCAGAATGGTCAATTGACGGTAATCACCACCCAGCCCGGTCAGGAAAAAATCACCAGTATTGTTCAGATCAAAACCGGTGATGATTTTGGCTTTTTAGCGGAATAATTTGCCCGCATCATAAATGACTTTGGCAATATCGCCTTCCAGCGGGAAGGACAGCATGCCCATGACATCATACCCCAGCATCAGCGGCATGATATAAAACCGGAAAATAAACAAAAACCACGCCACATATAAGGGCTTTAAGCGGTCAACCAAAAAGTTTGGTGTGATCGCTTTGGTCCAGCGCAACATGGGATCGGTGACGATCACAAACATCCGCATGAAAAAGAAGCTTGAGTTTTCAGGCAGGAAAATAGACATGCCAAAGCGGCCAATGAGCGTCCACATGGCCGCGCCCATAACATAATCCAGCAACATTAATCCAATTGGTAGGTTGGCGTCCATAATATCCCCCTTAAGATCGTCCTTCTATTGATAGCAGGACAAAAAAATCTGGGGCAAGAATAATCTTGCCCCAGACTGAAATTTTAATCTGGATTGACGATTAGTCGATCACTGTCTTACCGCTAGGTACACGGATTTCATCAACCATTTTCTGGGTTTCAGCATCCGGCTCTTCGGTCATCAAGCTAACGACAATCATCAAGATCAAGCTCACAGGCATACCAATCATACCAAAGCGCAGGCCATCAATGCCCAACCATGGCGTCATGCCGTTGAACTGAACCTGATAGAGGTAGATTGCACCGGCCAAGAAGCCGCCAATCATACCAGCAACAGCGCCAGCGCGGTTTGCCCGTTTCCACCAGACACCAAGGACCAGCGGGAAGAACAGACCAGAGTTCGCAAAACAGAACGCCCATGCCACAGCACCAAGGATGCTTGTGAGACCCATGGACGCCACGAATGCACCAGCAGCACCAACAACCAGCAACAGAACACGCGCCACGATCAAACGTGTCTTTGTGTCCGCCTTAGGGTCGATGATCTTGTAGTACAGATCGTGTGACAAAGCGTTCGCAATCGCCAACAGAAGACCGTCAGCAGTTGACATCGCAGCCGCCAGACCACCAGCAGCAACAAGGCCAGAGATCACATAAGGCAGGCCTGCCATTTCAGGCGTAGCCAACACAACGATATCACCCTTCATGAAGAATTCATTGATCTGGATCAGGCCATCGCCATTACCGTCAACAATCTTCAAGAAGCCAACGCTGCTCCACTTTTGGATCCACTCAAGCTGGGATACATCTGCGATTGACTTGCCAATGATGCTTGTAGCAGCATTTGGATCAAGCAGTGACAGTTTTGTGAATGTCGCAAGCGCAGGTGCTGTCAGATAAAGCAAGCAGATGAACAGCAGTGAGTAACCCACTGACTGACGTGCTGCTTTTACTGAAGCAGTAGTGAAGTAACGCATCAGAACGTGTGGCAATGAAGCAGTACCAGCCATCATACAAAGAACAAGTGTAAAGAATTTCCACTTGGCCATTGGTGTGGTTGAAGCATCGTTAATGCCAACTTTCAATGCAGCCAATTTGCCTGCTTCTGCTTGTGCTTCAGCAGTCGGCATCAGGGCTTTCACGCCATGGAGTGCTTCCAGTTCCTGAACACGGCTAACCGCGTCGAACTGAGCAAAATGCGGGATCAGGCCATAGCCAAGCTTGTTTGACATCCAGAACACTGGGATCAAATAAGCGATGATCAGCACGATGTACTGAGCAACCTGTGTCCAAGTCACCGCACGCATACCACCAAGCATTGAACAGAACAGAATACCGGCAAGACCAATCCAAACACCAAGTTCGAACGGGATCTGAAGCGCACGTGACGCCACAATACCTGTACCTGTGATCTGAGCCGTCACGTAAGTGAATGACGCTACAACCAGAATAATAACAGCACAAAGACGGGCAAGGTTGCCGCCGTAACGTGTACCGATGAAGTCTGGAACAGTGTAACAACCAAACTTACGTAGGAATGGTGCGATCAGTGATGCCACCAATACGTAACCACCTGTCCAACCGACGAGGAACGCCATATACGGATAGCCTTTGAGGTAAATACCACCAGCCATCGCGATAAATGATGCACCTGACATCCAGTCAGCAGCAGTAGCCATCCCGTTAAACACCGCCGGTACTTCACGACCAGCAACGTAATACTGACCTGAATCCATTGTTCGTGAAAGAACACCGATCAGGGCATAGATGACAACGGTAAAGGCCACAAACAGCCAACCGATAATTGTGTTAGAAACACCTGCGGCTTCAAGAATAGCCATCAGGATAACGAAACCAAGGAAGCCTAGGGTGTATAGACCGTAGACCCGACCAAGATTCTGGATAAAACCACCTTCGAGTTTAATCATAGATCAGTCTCCTACTCTGCAAAGCCGTGTTCTTGGTCCAGTTTGTCTTGCATACGTGCAAACCAGAAAACCAACAATGCGAAACCGACCTGTGCACCTTGGCCAGCCATGAAATACGCGCCAGGGAATCCAGCGGTATTCAGAGCTTCGCCCCAAAGGTGAATTTCGAACGATAGAAAATACCAAATTATTAGAGTGACAAATGTGAGCACTTTGGTTTTTTGCCAATGTAACTCGCGGTCACTTGAGGATGATTTACTCATAGTCCTCCCCCATGTTAATTTGCTCTAAGAGCTTTATGCACAATTATATGGAGAAGGCTTCATGTGATTCCTCCCCCAAAGAATCATACAAACGAAAAGACTGCACTTGCAGTTCATAAGATAATCATACACAACAGATTAGATTTCAAGTCCAAATGAGGCAAAATTGTGATTAATTCATTCCTAAAAAAGGTACAAAAGAGGATGGGTTTTGCCCCTTTGCCCCCTATAGCGACAATTTCTGACTATATCGCTTATGCGGATAAACAGGCGGCTTTTGTCTCTCAGGTCAGTCTTTACACCTATATTAAGACAAGGGCAGGCACCCAATGGCCGAAACTTTTTGAAGATGAAACCTATCTGGTTTCGATGAAAATCGCCCGTTGGCATATTTTTGGGGCATCTGTGGCTGATTTGGCCCTGTATTTAGGAGCGATGATGGTCAAACGTAATGCCGCTACGCCTGATCAAGCCATAAAAATCAGCGAATATGTGATCACGTCTATCCTTGAAAACTATGATCAAGACGATATTCCCGCAAAAGATTTTAAAGCCATGATGAAAGAAGGGCTGGGCCGCTGTAAAAAAGCAGATTGGCTGGACCTAGCCGAAGGGCCTAATGCCTTTCAGTCCAGTGCCGATGCCTTAATTCGCTGGACACCGATTGCTGATGAATTGAAAGATTTGGATGAAGAAATTGTCCGCAATTCGATACATATGCGCTGGATTAATGTCCGCCGAGATATTAAAGATACATTAAATGCCGATGCTGTTCTGGCATCGGCCTTATGACACTTTATATATATATATTAGTGTCTTAAAATAATTATAGCGGTAGTTATTCGCTGTTGACCCACAATGAAGGAAACTGACCATGTCAAATCCGCAGTATGTTTATACCATGAGCCGCCTGAGCAAAACTTGGCCCGGGGGCAAGGAAGTTTTGCGGGATATTTCGCTGTCGTTTCTGCCGGGGGCTAAAATTGGTGTTTTGGGCATCAATGGCGCGGGTAAATCAACCTTGCTGAAAATCATGGCGGGTGTTGAAACTGAATTCCAAGGGGATGCATGGGCCGCCGATGGCATCAAAATTGGTTACCTGCCGCAGGAACCAAAATTAGACCATGACTTGACGGTGCTTGAAAATGTCATGTTGGGCATGGGTGATGCTAAACAGCATGTTG
>WTHX01000062.1:0-6687 GCA_011522975.1 Alphaproteobacteria bacterium
ATATTTCCCCACAGGCCTGAGATTAAACATCGTGTAGAAAGTCGCGACTTCCAACACGCGAATTTCAGCCATATCCAAGGTTTCAGCGATCAATTCAATCGCTTTCATGGGAATCCAATTGTCATGCTGACGCTGGGCCAAATCAAGAAGCGGGATTACCGCGCTGGCTTTACGATCTTTGGGGTATTTCGCCAAAATCGTTTTGATCTGCTTTTTGCTTTCAGCATTAAAAGCAAATGATTGCGGCTGGTCATCGGCAATACGGCTGTTGATACTCATCGGTCAATCTCACCAAATACAACGTCAAGAGACCCCAAGATCGCAACACTATCCGCCAGCATATGCCCGCGAGACAATTGATCAATTGAAGCCATGAAAGGAAAACCCGGGGCTCTGATTTTGCACCGATACGGTTTGTTGGTGCCATCGGAAACGATAAAGACGCCAAACTCACCTTTCGGGGCTTCGACAGCGGTATAGGTCTCACCCGCTGGGACATGAAAGCCTTCGGTGTAAAGTTTGAAATGATGGATCAGCGATTCCATTGATGTTTTCATCTCATCACGGCGCGGCGGCGTGACTTTATGATCTTCGGACATCACTGGGCCTTCAGGCATTTCAGCAATACATTGGCGAATAATCTTTAGCGATTGGCGCATTTCTTCAACCCGCACCAAATAGCGGGCGTAACAATCGCCTGTCTTGCCGGTGGGGATATCGAAATCCATCTCGTCATAGACATCATAAGGCTGAGTTTTGCGCAAATCCCAAGGCAGGCCAGATGCCCGAATACATGGGCCTGAAAAGCCCAAATCAAGGGCTTCTTCAAGGCTGACCACACCGATATCAACGGTCCGCTGTTTAAAGATGCGGTTTTCCGTCAGCAATGTTTCCAGATCATCGATAAACGCCGGATAACGGTTGGTCCAATCCAGAATATCATCCAACAAGCCTTCAGGCAGGTCTTGATGAACACCGCCAGGGCGGAAATAAGCGGCGTGCAAACGCGCCCCTGAAGCCCGCTCATAAAAGCCCATCAGTTCTTCACGCTCTTCAAAGCCCCAAAGAAGCGGCGTCATCGCGCCCACATCAATGGCAAAAGTCGTCAGGTTCAACAGATGGTTTAGAATGCGGCCAATCTCGCAATACATCACCCGAATAAACTGAGCACGACGCGGCACTTCAACCTGCAAAAGTTTTTCACAAGCCAAAGCAAAGGCGTGTTCTTGGTTCATCGGGGAAACATAATCAAGACGATCAAAATACGGCAACGCCTGAAGATAGGTTTTATGCTCAATCAGTTTTTCAGTGCCGCGATGCAACAACCCAATATGAGGGTCGGCACGTTCGATCACCTCACCGTCCATTTCCAGAACCAAACGCAACACCCCATGCGCCGCAGGGTGCTGGGGGCCAAAGTTCATGGTTAAGGGTTTAATTTGTGCTTCTGCCATTTTATCCCCCTATTCGCTATCTTCTGTTGGTTTTGGGTCATCCTGACGCATAGCGGTCTGGACCCCTTCCCATGGGCTCATGTAATCGTAATCGCGGAACTCTTGTGTCAGGGACACCGGTTCATAAATCACGCGCTTTTCTTGGTCGTCATAGCGGGTTTCAACTGTTCCTGTTAAGGGGAAGTCTTTCCGCAATGGGTGGCCTTCAAAGCCATAATCTGTCAACAAGCGCCGCAAATCATTATGGTCACTGAAGAAAATACCGAACATATCCCAAACTTCACGTTCGGACCAAACCGCGGTGGTGAAGATATGGCTGACTGATGGCGCAACCTCACCATCACCAATCGCAGCCTTCAGACGAATACGGCGATTATAAGTCACGCTTAACAATTGATAGATCAAATCAAACCGTTGCGCGCGGCTTGGATAATCAACAGCGGTCAATTCAGACAATTGGGTGAAGGCCCCGCCGCTATCTTCACGCAACATAATCAAAATGCTGGGGATATCGGCGATATTGACCGTGAAACATAATTCATTACGGAAAGTTTCAATCGCCAGAACACGGCTTCCCAATAATGCGCTAACCTGCAATTGCAGGCTTTCCAATTTGGCCGCTTGATCTTTCAGCACATCGTTAGAGATGGCTTGATTTTGGTTGGTGTCAGTCATGGTTTAAACACAGGTATGGAGAAATCCGCTTTATCGGGCAATGGTTGATGTACGTCTGATTTTCTTTTGAAGTTGAAGCAATCCATAGATCAGGGCTTCAGCGGTGGGCGGGCACCCGGGGACATAAACGTCAACAGGGACAATGCGATCACAGCCGCGAACAACGGCATAAGAATAGTGATAATAGCCGCCGCCATTGGCGCAAGACCCCATGGATAAAACCCAGCGTGGCTCAGCCATCTGATCATAAACTTTACGCAATGCTGGGGCCATTTTATTGGTCAATGTCCCCGCCACGATCATAACATCCGATTGACGTGGGCTGGGGCGAAACAACATCCCAAAGCGATCCATATCATAGCGGCTGGCAGCGGAATGCATCATTTCAACCGCGCAACACGCCAGACCAAAGGTCATCGGCCAAAGTGAACCTGACCGCGCCCAATTAAAGAGTTTATCGGCTTGCGCAATAACAAACCCACGATTGGCGATTTCTTCACCCACAGCGTTCAAGATCATGTCTTGATCAGCACCTGGGGGAATTGGTTGGCCATGCGGTGAGGTAATCAAACCCATATTATTAATCCCACGCCCTTGATCTAATCCCATTCTAGGGCTCCCTTTTTCCATTCGTAAATAAAACCAACGGTCAAAATACCGAGAAAGAGCATCATCGACCAAAATCCAAACGCGCCAATTTCCCCAAGCGAAACAGCCCAAGGGAATAAAAACGCAACTTCGAGATCAAAAATGATGAATAAAATAGCAACCAGATAAAACCGGATATCAAAGCGGCTTCGAGAATCATCAAAGGCTTCAAAGCCACATTCATAGGCACTTAATTTTTCAGGGTCAGGACGCTGGGCCCCCAATAAAACAGAGCCAATAACAAATGCAGCGGAAAGAACAACAGCGATACCAAGAAAAATGGCAATCGGAAGGTATTCCTGCAGATATGCATCCATGATGCGAACCCCCTAAAATCTATACGCTCTTAAACTAAATTTTGCGCCAAAAGACAAGACGTAATATGGCGAAAATATAATTTATATTAATTCTAAACTAGAACAAATGGCAAGACCGTCACAAAGACAAATATCAGCCGCCGATGGTGAAACTGTATTTATCTTTTAAAGTCGCCTCAAGATCAGCAACCTTTTCAGGTGCCATTGCCATCATTGGTGGGCGCAGGTTGTTCCAACGAGCGTCGCCAGTCCCCCTTGCCAAGAGCGCTTTCTGGGCGGGGATTGGCGCATAGTCTTGGAAAAGATAGCGAATTTCTTTGACGGTTTTATGGTCGTCTTCTGCCGCATCAAAATCACCCGCATGGCAAAGATCAATCACTTTTGCGATGCCATTGCCGTTCAGATTCGCTGTCGCAGAAATACACCCCGGTGCCCCAAGTTTGATGGCTTCAATCACAGGCAATTCAGCCCCGGGATAAGTAATCAATGTTTTGATGTCGAGCAGAGCGGCTGTGTTATCCCAATCGCCAGACGAATCTTTAATGCCAACGATAATCTCAGGATAAGCCTCATGCAGGCGGCGGACCAGATCAATCGACAGACCAACACCCGACACCTGCGGGATATGATAAAGGAAAATCCGCAAATCATCATGGTTCACCATATCGATCAGCCGCGCATAATAATCAAACAACCCATCATCAGAAACGCCTTTAAAATAGAAGGCCGGCAATGTCATGGCGCCATAGCACCCATGTTCAGCGGCATGGCGGGTTAATGTTGCAGTGTCTTCCAGATTGGTCAGCCCTGTACCCGGCATCATCAGTTTTGGGTCAATACCCGCCGCGACAAGCGCATCTAGGCTTTCCATGCGCTCACGGATGCTAACGGAAAGCGCCTCCCCTGTGGTGCCAAAGGGCGCTAAACCTGAACAACCGCCAGTCGCCAAAAGTTGCTTGGCGAAATCCACATAAAGATCAGTGGCAACACTAAGGTCGTTGTTAAATGGGGTTAAAACTGGAGAAATAAGGCCTTTGAGCATAGGGGTTGGCATTTCAGCAATCCTTGGTTTGAAGCAATATAGAGTTTTATAATTAGACCTCTATATGGCTACACAACATCAAGGGGTGACGCAAGGCAGAATAAAACTTGCATCTGATTATATTAAAGCCTATAAACCGCTCACATCCAGCCGCGCTTTGCGGCTTACATTAAACCTCTTGCTGGTGGTTTCGATATATCGCCAGCTGGGATGGGCAACCATCCAATTAGCCATAAGGGGAGTCGATATGCGTCTCTATGAAAGCGTATTTATTGCGCGTCAAGATATCTCCACAGGTCAAGTTGATGCTCTGTGTGAAGAATTCGAAGGCATCATCACATCAGGTGGTGGTAAAATTCTGAAAAAAGAATATTGGGGTCTTAAGACCTTGGCTTACCGGATCAAAAAGAACCGTAAAGGCCATTACATTCTGTTCAACATTGAAGCCGATGCCGCAACAATGGATGAATATGACCGTAAATTAGGTCTGAACGAAGATGTCATCCGTGTCCTGACCATCAAAACAGAAGAAGTCAGCGATGAACCTTCTATTATGATGCAGTCAAAATCAGATCGCCCCAGCCGTGATGGTGATAGCCGTGATGGTGACAACCAAAACGACAGTGCTGAAGCAAGCACCGAAAGCAAGGAGTAACAAATCATGGCTCAACTTGAGATTAAACGTGCATCCGTTCGCCGTCCCCAGGGTCGCCGTCGGAAGTCTTGCCCATTTTCAGGCCCAAACGCCCCAAAGATTGACTATAAAGACGTCAAACTTTTGCAGCGTTTCACTACTGAGCGTGGCAAAATTGTTCCAAGTCGTATTTCTGCCGTTTCTGCCAAGAAACAGCGTGAATTGACCACAGCCATCAAGCGGGCTCGCCATCTTGCGCTGATGCCTTACGTCTTGAGCTAGGAGATTAATATTATGGAAATTATCCTTCTCGAACGCGTGGAAAACCTTGGCCAGATGGGTGATCTTGTCACCGTCAAGCCAGGCTATGCCCGCAACTTCCTGCTGCCGAAAGGCAAAGCCATCCGTGCTACTGCTGAAAACCGTGCAAAATTTGAAGAAGGCCGTGCTCAGCTTGAAGCCGAAAACCTCGCCAAAAAAGGTGAAGCCGATAAGGTTGCTGCCAAGATGGAAGGTCTGACTGTTCAGCTTATCCGCGCTGCATCTGAAATGGGTCAGCTTTATGGATCAGCATCAAGCCGTGATATCGCCCAAGCGATCACCGAAGGTGGGTTTACAGTTGCCAAATCACAGGTTGATTTGAACACTGCGATCAAAACATTGGGTCTATTCCCCGTTCGTGTTGTCCTTCACCCTGAAGTTTCAACTGAAGTGACTGTCAATATTGCCCGTTCTGCCGATGAAGCCGCGGAACAGCAGCGTCTTGGCCGCGCCATCATCAGCGATGTTGCTGAACGTGAGCGTGAAGAAGCCGCCGCCGCCGCTAAAGAGGCCGCGGAACGTGTTGCTGCTCAAGATGATGAAGATGATGCTGATACAACAAACAGCGCATCTGATGCATCTGCTGACGAAGCACCTGCTGAAGAGCAAGAGGCAACCGAAGCATAAAAATGGGGTTATCCCCATTATCCACAAATATTTTAAAAAAAACTGTGCAAATTGCATGGTTTTTTTTTGTTGCTAATTTTAAGATTTAAACATGTCAGACCAAGATCAAAATAAAAACAACGCGGCTGAGCCTCCTATTGATCCTCCTATTGATGAGGGCAATATGGCGTCCGACACCAATTTTGAAACCAATATTGTTTCCCTGCCTGTAGCCGAAGAACAAACCGTTTCAGCACCCAGCGCCCTGCCCCATAATTTGGAAGCCGAACAGGGATTGATCGGGGCATTGCTGACCGATAACAGTATCTTGGAACAAATCAATGATGGCTTAAGGGAAGATCATTTCTTCGATCCCATTCATGGCCGTATTTTTGCCGCCCTCAGCCGTTTGATCAGCAGGGGTCAATTGGCCAATCCTGTGACCTTGAAAAGTTACTTTGTCGGTGACGTTGCTTTTGATCAGATTGATATTGAAAAATATTTGATCGAATTGGCTGAAAACGTATTGTTCTTGTCGGATGCCCCTGATTATGCCGAAGATATTCGGCAATGTTTTTTGCGCCGTGCGCTGATCAAAATTTCGGATGAAACCATCCATAAAGCCCGGACGGCTGATCTGGAGATGACAGCAGAAACTCAAATCGAAGAGGCTGAACAGCAACTCTTTACTTTGGCTGAAAGCGACCAAACGTCTTCTGGTCTGATGCCGTTTAGTGAGTCGCTTGTCAAAGCCATTCAGATGGCGGAAGCCGCCCGTAATACGGCTGGCGGCCTGTCAGGATTGGGAACAGGGTTGCACAGCCTGAACAATTTGATGGGTGGGTTGCATAAATCTGACTTGATCATTCTTGCAGGGCGTCCCGGCATGGGCAAAACCGCCTTGGCGACCAATATTGCTTTTCATGTTGCCACCACCACGTTGACCGAAGAAAACCCCCAACATGTGGCGTTTTTCTCATTGGAAATGTC
>WTHX01000062.1:6787-12542 GCA_011522975.1 Alphaproteobacteria bacterium
CCTTTGGGGCAACGCACCGAAAACCGTGTGCAGGAAATCTCGGCTATCTCCCGAACATTAAAATCCATCGCCAAAGAATTGGATGTGCCTGTGATTGCGCTTTCCCAGTTGTCGCGTGCGGTTGAACAACGCGAAGACAAACGCCCCAACCTTTCAGATTTGCGGGAATCAGGATCGATTGAGCAAGACGCCGATGTGGTCATGTTTGTTTATCGTGAAGAATATTATTTGGGCAAATCTGAGCCTGATCGACGTCCAGAAGAAAGCGAAGAACACTACAATACCCGTCATGACCGCTGGAAAGAAAAATTAGAACAAGCCCAAGGCCGTGCTGAAATTATCATTGCCAAACAGCGTCATGGCGCAACCGGCGTTGTTCACCCGAGTTTCATTGCTGAACAAACTAAATTTATCGATTATATTGCCCCAGATCATCTGCCTGAAGGGTTTTAATGAATGGCAATTCAATCGGGGGAATCAGGTCAAGCGGCAAGATTGCTGGCTGAGATCAATCTGGATGCGATCGCATCCAATTGGACGTTTTTAAATCAACATTCTGGCGGGGCAACTGCAGGCGCGGTGGTCAAGGCTGATGCCTATGGCCATGGCATGCCGCGGGTTGCCCAATGCCTTTATGATGCGGGATGCCGGCTGTTTTTCACGGCTGGCATTGATGAGGCTGTGCAATTACGAGCGATCTTGCCTGACGCGGATATCGCTTATTTTGACGGTCTTGGCGGTGATGATCTAGACCTTGTTTTGACCCACAACATCATCCCCAGCATTGGTGATTTTGACCAGTTGAACCGGTTGCAATCTTTAACCAGCATGAGTGGCGCACCTGTCCCCGCTATGCTCAATATCGATACAGGGATGAACCGATTGGGGTTTTCGCCCGATCAAATCCAAGACCTTTCCATGGAAGATTTAACCAAAAATACGCATTGGCGGTTGATCTATTCACATCTGGCTTGCGCTGATGAAGCCAGTCATCCGATGAACAAACAACAATTGGATGATTTTAACACGGTGATCCAAAACCCTTTATGGGCAGATATCCCAAAAAGTCTGGCCGCCACTGGGGGGATTCTCTTAGGCAAAGATTATCATTTTGACGTCACCCGCCCCGGCATCGGTCTTTATGGACTGACCCCAAATAACAACCGCATCCAAGGGCTTACCCCCGCGCTGTCATTAAAAGCCAAAGTGTTGCAAATCAACACTGTCCCCCAAGGCAAAACTGTCGGTTATGGCGCCAGCGTCACCTTAAAAAGAACCAGCCGTTTGGCAACGATTGCCGGCGGTTATGCCGATGGCATCAACCGCAAATTATCATCCCAAGGCCAGATTATGATGGGCGCTTTAAAAGCCCCTATGGTGGGCCGGATATCTATGGATGTTCATGTCGTCGATATCACCGATTGGCCCGAAGACGCCTTGAAAACAGGCGATTGGGTGACATTATTGGGCGATAACAGCATTTCAGCCCATGATTGGGCCCAAGATTGTGAAACAATTGCCTATGAAATGCTGACAACACTTGGCCTTCGTGCCAAGCGGCATTATGCTGAATAAAAGTATTTCATGATTAGGTTTATGATCTGATGAAAATTCTCCGTATCCCTGGGCAGGCTGCTCTTGTTTTACTTCAGCAATTGGGACGTTTGGCCATGTTCACAGGCCAAGCCGTGTTCTGGGCCATGCGCCCGCCTTATTATGGGCGGCAAGTCTTCAGGCAAATCATTGACATTGGGTATTATTCCCTGCCTGTTGTGGGATTAACGACTTTGTTTTCTGGTATGGTGATCGCGCTTCAAAGTTATACTGGCACATCCAGATTCTCCGCCGAAGGTGAAAGTTCGGTCGCAACAGTGGTGGTGTTGATCGTCACCCGTGAATTAGGCCCTGTTTTGGCAGGGTTGATGGTGGCTGGGCGGATCGGGGCATCTATGGCGGCAGAGATTGGCACGATGCGCGTCACTGATCAGATTGATGCGCTGGATACATTGGCCACACGCCCCATGCAATATTTGATCGCACCCAGAGTATTAGCCGCAACCTTATGTCTGCCCTTCTTGGTATTGGTGGGGGATATTATCGGCGTCTTTGGCGGCTATGTCGTGGCGATTTATCAATTGGGTTTTAACCCCAGTGCTTATCTGGCCAGCACCATGCAATATCTGGAGGCCTTTGATGTGATCTTGGGGCTGATTAAAGCCGCTGTATTTGGGTTTATTCTTTCGGTGATGGGTTGCTACCATGGGTATTATTCCGGCCGCGGGGCCGAAGGCGTTGGCCGCGCCACCACCAATGCTGTGGTATATTCAGCCATTCTTATCTTGGTGGCTGATTTCATCATCACTGGTCTGGTTTTTGTGAGGTAGAGATGACGACATCCACACAAATCAAAATTAAAGGGCTGTGCAAAGCCTTTGGCGATAAGGTTGTTCTCGACAATCTTGACCTTGATATCCCAAAGGGCAAATCCATTGCGGTGATTGGGGCTTCAGGTACGGGCAAATCTGTCTTGCTGAAATGTGTTTTGGGTCTGATCGAGGCCGATCAAGGATCAATTGCCGTTGATGGGGTTGAAACCTTGGGCGCATCACGGCAGACCCGTGAGAATGTCTTGAAGAAATTTGGCATGCTGTTCCAAGGCGGGGCTTTGTTTGACAGTCTAAAGATTTGGGAAAATGTTGTTTTCCGCTATCGCCAAGGCAAAAACCTGAACCTTACTGAATTGCGTGATGCCGCTGAACAAGCGCTAGCCGATGTTAATCTTGAACCAAGGGTAATGGACCTTTACCCCGCTGAAATTTCGGGCGGTATGCAGAAACGTGTCGCCCTGGCCCGTGCCGTGGTGGACCGACCTGAAATCCTTTTGTTTGATGAACCAACAACAGGACTCGACCCGATCACCTCAGGGGTGATTAACCGTTTGATCCGAAGCGCGGTGGATCGCTTAGGCGCAACCGCCATCACCATCAGCCATGATATGACGTCTATTCGGGCGATCGCCGATGATGTTGCCATGCTCCATGGCGGGCAAGTCATCTGGAAAGGGCCTGTTGGGGATATGGATAAAACCGACAATCCAATTTTGGATCAATTTGTCCATGGCTATGCTGAAGGCCCCCTCACCCGATATGCGGAACAAGCGTAATGGCAAAATCTAAAACAAGTTATGTTTGCCAAAGCTGTGGCGGGGTGCATTCCAAATGGTCCGGTCAATGTGACCATTGTAATGCTTGGAACACCCTGACCGAAGAAATCCAAGAACAAGCCCCCGGCGCGCTTGGCCGCACCAAAGGCCGCAAGGTTGAATTGGAAAGCCTGAAAGGGACAGCCGCCCCGCAACCCCGCATCTCAACGGGCATCCCTGAATTT
The DNA here is from genome assembly GCA_011522975.1 of Alphaproteobacteria bacterium. Taxonomy (GTDB): domain Bacteria; phylum Pseudomonadota; class Alphaproteobacteria; order Puniceispirillales; family UBA1172; genus JAGWAQ01. The sequence goes on from WTHX01000062.1 coordinate 10,175, forward strand.
GATCGTGTTCTTGGCGGCGGTTTAGTGCCAGGGTCTGCAACGTTGATTGGCGGCGACCCGGGGATTGGTAAATCTACTTTATTGCTGCAAACCGTCTGCACCATGGCGGCAAATGGGCTGAAAGCGGCGTATTTTTCAGGTGAAGAATCAGCCGATCAAATTAGGATGCGGGCATCACGCCTTGGTCTTGATGGCCCGAAAAGTGACGGTGTGGGCATTGCCACTTTGACGGATGCCGCCAATATTTCAGCCTCACTTGCCGCTGATCAAGATACGTCGCTGGCGATTATTGATTCGATTCAGACCATGCATCTGCCCACCGTAGAATCAGGTCCAGGCACCGTCAGCCAGGTCCGTGCCAGCGCTCATGAATTGATCCGCTGCGCCAAAAAGCGAGGGATCGCTGTGTTGATCGTTGGGCATGTCACCAAAGATGGCGCGATTGCAGGGCCGAAAGTGCTGGAACATATGGTCGATACGGTGTTGCATTTTGAAGGCGACCGCAGCCATCATTTCCGAATCTTACGCGGCATCAAAAACCGTTTTGGCCCAACCGATGAAATTGGCGTTTTTGAGATGACGGGCAAAGGGCTGGCGGAAGTCGCCAATCCATCTGAATTGTTTTTGGCCGATCGGCGTGAAGATGTTTCAGGGGCTGTCGTCTTTGCAGGGATAGAAGGCACCCGCCCTGTGCTGGTCGAAATTCAAGCCTTGGTCGCGCCATCATCCATGGCCAATCCCCGCCGTAATGTTGTGGGCTGGGATTCAGGGCGGCTGTCCATGTTGGCGGCGGTATTGGAAGCCCGCGCCGGGATACCGCTTTCAGGGCGCGATATTTTCTTGAATGTCGCAGGCGGGGTAAAAATATTGGAACCTGCCGCAGATATGGCGGTGGCGGCGGCATTGATATCTTCGGTCACAGGGCGCCCCTGCCCGAAAGGAACAGTGTTTTTCGGTGAAGTTGGGCTGGCGGCAGAAATCCGCCGTGTCGCCCATCCTGAACAGCGGTTGAAAGAAGCGGCTAAATTAGGATTTGACCGCGCCATCATGCCGAAAATCAAATCAAAACATGATGCGCCAGACGGTATCGCCACCACCACCGTAGAAGATTTGCGATCATTGATCGAAACCCTTGGCGGAATCGGTTGATGATGTGTATGATAAGCCATCTTTATTGCTTAAACAGGTCATAACCCCATGGATATGAGCGCTTTCAATTATGTTGATTACGCTGTTTTTGCCATCCTCATTGCATCTGGAATTTTAGCAACCTTCCGCGGTTTCTCGCGTGAATTGCTGGGGGTTATCGGTTGGTTTATTGCTGTTCTTTTTGCCCGCCTTACGCAAGATATGGTGACGGAACAGGTGGAAGATTACATCAATGATGATGCGGTTGCTGAATTTTTAGGATGGATGCTGCCTTTTACCGTGGCGGTATTGGCGTGGTTTGTCTTTGCCAATATGGCGGCATCAAGCGTCAAGAAATTTGCCATGGGCGGTTTGGATCGGCCTTTGGGCTTTGTTTTTGGCGTCATGCGTGGGCTGGTGATTGTTGCGGTGATTTACATGGCGGCGCTGGTGATGACCGAAAATGAAGATGCTTTCCCTGAAACCGTATTAAACGCCGCCAGTATTTCCCCTGTTCGGGTGGTCGCCACCATGATGACAGGCTTCGCCCCTGAAGATATGCAAGACGATCTAAAAGATGCCATCCCTGAACAAGACCTTGATGATATTAAAGATGGCTTTATCAACAAAGCCGAAGATGCGGCAGAAGATGCCATCGACAATGCCGATGATGCCGCTAAAAATGTCGGTGATTTATTGCCAGATGAACTGAATGCACCGGAATAGTAATTTTAACTGAACATGATTTAATCATAGAATTGAGCGCCCCAAATGATGGATCAACAAACCCAAACCAACGATCACGATGGAGAGACCATACCTGATCGCTTTAATGATGAATGTGCAGTTTTTGGGGTCTATGGCACCAATGAAGCGGCGGTGATGACAGCATTGGGGCTTCATGCCCTTCAGCATCGCGGACAAGAAGCAACAGGCATTATTTCTTTTGATGGGGAAGAATACCACGCCCATCATGGTTTGGGTCATGTTGGTGAAAACTTTGGCGCACAATCTGGCCATCTTGATAAATTGCAAGGCTTTGCCGCCATAGGCCACAACCGTTATTCCACCACAGGTCGGCCTGAATTGCGCAATATTCAGCCTTTTATTTCTGAACTGGCGTTTGGCGGGTTTGCCTTGGCGCATAATGGCAATTTGACCAATGCGGCCCGGTTGAGAAAATCGCTGGTGGAAACAGGCAGCCTGATGCAATCCACCACCGATACAGAAGCCATTGTTC
>WTHX01000045.1 GCA_011522975.1 Alphaproteobacteria bacterium
GTGATGGCGCGATGAGCGCAGGCATGGCCTATGAAGCCATGAATAACGCTGGCGCCATGAATTCTAAAATGATTGTTGTGCTGAATGACAATGATATGTCCATCGCGCCTGCCGTTGGGGCGTTATCATCTTATTTGGGGCAATTGATCTCATCGCGGCCGTTTCATTCCATCCGTGAATTGGCCAAACAAGTGGCCAGCCGTTTTCCAGCCGAAGTTGAACGAACCGCCAAACGTGCCGAAGAAATGGCGCGCGGCTTTGTCGGCGGCAGTACTATTTTCTCACAATTGGGTTTTTTCTATATCGGTCCTGTAGATGGGCATGATCTTGACCAATTGCTGCCTATTTTGAAAAACCTGCGTGATGGCAGCCATCATGGCCCTGTCTTGCTTCATGTTGTGACTGAAAAAGGCAAAGGCCATCCGTTTGGTAAGGAAAGCGGTGAAAAATATCACGCTGTGCCGACCTTTGATGTCATTACAGGCACCCAGAAAAAAGCAGTATCCAACGCGGTTTCCTATACCAATGCTTTTGCTGATCAATTGATCATCGAAGCGGAAAAAGATGACAAGATCGTAGCGGTCACCGCCGCCATGCCATCGGGCACAGGGATCAATAAATTTGCTGAACGCTTCCCCAATCGCAGTTTTGATGTTGGCATCGCTGAACAACATGGCGTGACTTTTGCCGCCGGTCTAGCGGCTGAAGGCATGAAGCCGTTTTGTGCGATTTATTCGACATTCCTGCAACGTGGTTTTGACCAAGTGGTGCATGATGTGGCGTTGCAGAAACTGCCTGTCCGTTTTGCCATTGACCGCGCAGGTTTAGTGGGTGCGGATGGCGCGACCCATGTCGGGGCATATGATTTGGCTTATTTGGGTATCCTTCCTGAAATGGTGATTATGGCGCCTTCGGATGAGGCTGAATTGGCAGGGTCAGTTGCGACCGCCGCTGCGATTGATGATGCGCCTTCAGCCTTCCGTTATCCGCGCGGTGAAGGGGTGGGCGTGCCGATCCCTGAAAACCTAACCCCATGGGAAATTGGCAAAGGCCGTATCATTCGCCAAGGCGAACGCTTGGCTGTGTTATCCATCGGCACGCGCTTGCATGATGCGCTTCATGCGGCAGAAAAATTAAGCGATGCAGGGATAGAAATCACTGTTGCTGATGCCAGGTTCGCAAAACCCATTGATGCTGATTTGATTGACCGCCTGATGCGTGAACATGACGCTTTGGTTGTCGTAGAAGAAGGCAGTATCGGTGGTTTTGCCAGCCATGTGATGCAGCATCTGCATAACACAGGCGCATTAGACCAAGGCCAGAAAGCCCTGCGTGTCCTGACTTTGCCTGACCGCATGATTGACCATAACAGCCAGACCAACCAATTGGCTGAAGCAGGGCTGGATAGCGCGGCTATTTTAGAGGTGGCGGCATCGCTGATGGATGTTGATCTGGCCAAGCGCGGGGTTGTGGTTTAATCTGGCGGCCAGCAGATGAGACACCCATGACTGAAACCCCGTCAAAACCTAAAAAACCGAAAAAAATTCGCCTTGATGTGTTGGTGCATGACCAAGGCCATGCGCCCAGCCGTGAAAAAGCCCAAGCCATGATTATGGCAGGGTTGGTGTTGATCGGCGATCAACGAATGACCAAACCTGGGGTTAAAGTCGCTGATGATGCTGTTCTAATTATTAAGGGCAAAACCCATCCTTATGTTTCGCGTGGTGGGCTAAAACTGGCGGCGGCTTTTGATCATTACCCTGATCTGAATGCCGCTGGGTTTATCGCCATTGATGTCGGGGCCAGCACCGGCGGTTTCACCGATGTTTTGTTGAGGCAAGGGGCCGCCAAAGTCTATGCCGTTGATGTCGGCCATGGTCAATTGGATTGGTCTTTGCGCAATGATGACCGTGTCGTGGTGATGGAAAAGCAAAACGCCCGCCATCTGACAGCAAATGAAATCCCTGACGATATCGATATGGTGGTCTGTGACGCGTCGTTTATCTCGCTCAAGAAAGTCTTGCCGGCGTCCATGGCACTGGCCAAATCAGGGGCTGTTTTGGCGGCATTGATCAAGCCTCAATTTGAAGTTGGGCGCGGCGATGTTGGCAAGGGCGGGGTTGTCCGTGACCCAGAATTGCATCAAGCGGTGCAAGATGACATTAGCGCATGGCTATCCAATGAGATGGGCTGGCAGGTCAGGGGCATCGTGCCATCACCCATCACAGGGCCTGAAGGCAATAAAGAGTTCGTTATTGTCGCGGGTAAGCCTTAGAGCCTCAAATTAACCTTTAAGCGGGCCGCATTGCGCTTCATGGCGCATCAATTGATCGGCCAGAACAACCGCCATCATCGCCTCACCAATCGGCACAGCGCGAATACCAACACAAGGGTCATGACGGCCTTTGGTGATAACGTCTTTTTCTTCGCCTGATTCATTAATCGATTGCCGCGGCGTCAAGATTGACGACGTCGGCTTGACGACAAATCGCGTGACAATATCTTGGCCACTTGAAATCCCGCCCAAAATCCCGCCAGCATGATTGCTAAGGAATGAAGGCTTGCCATCTTCCCCCATGCGCATCTCGTCCCCTGCTTCGGTGCCAGGGATATCGGCAAGGTCAAAACCACTGCCAATTTCAACACCTTTAACAGCATTGATCGACATCATGGCTGTCGCTAGATCAGCATCCAATTTACCATAGATCGGCCCGCCAAGCCCTGCAGGGATGCCGCTGGCGACAATTTCAATCACCGCCCCAGCAGACGACCCGCTTTTGCGGGTGTCATCCAAGAAATTTTCCCATAGGGGCACGCTTTCAGCATCAGGGCAGAAAAACGGATTGTTGCGGGTTTCTTCCCATGACCAGTTGTCGCGATTGACTTTATGGTCACCGATTTGCACCACCGCCCCGCGAATATGAAAGGCGTTTTTCAGGCGATGTTCCAAGGCTTTCATCGCCACAGCACCAGCCGCCACACGCGATGCCGTCTCCCGCGCGGAAGACCGGCCGCCACCGCGATAATCACGGATGCCATATTTTTCAATATAGGTGTAATCCGCATGGCCCGGGCGATAGGTATTGGCGATATCGCCATAATCTTTTGACCGTTGGTCGGTGTTTTCGATCATCAGCATGACAGGCGTGCCTGTTGTCATGCCATTGAACACCCCTGACAGAATCTTGACTTGATCCGCTTCTTTGCGCTGGGTGACAAATCGCGATGTCCCCGGTTTACGGCGATCCAGATAGGGTTGAATGTCATCTTCAGAAAGCGGCATTTGCGGCGGCACGCCATCAACGATACAGCCAATGGCCGGACCGTGACTTTCACCAAAAGTGGTGAATCTGAATAACGTGCCGAAACTGTTATCTGCCATGGTTAGACAACCGAAATGTCAGGGGCATCAACAGCCTTCATCCCCACGATATGGTAACCACAATCAACATGGTGGGTTTCACCTGAAACGCCACTGGATAGATCAGAGATCAAATAAACTCCTGCGCCGCCAACATCATCAAGGGTGACATTGCGCTTCAGCGGTGAGTTATATTCATTCCATTTCAGGATATAGCGGAAATCCCCAATGCCAGATGCGGCAAGGGTTTTCATCGGGCCTGCTGACAGGCCATTAACGCGGATGTTACGGCCACCCAAATCAACCGCCAGATAACGGACAGATGCTTCGAGGGCTGCTTTCGCGACCCCCATCACATTGTAATGCGGCATGACACGTTCCGCGCCGTAATAGGTTAAGGTCAGCATGGCGCCACCGTCATTCATGATCGCGGCGGCGCGGCGAGCCAATGCGGTGAAAGAATAAACCGAAATATCCATGGTCTGCATGAAGTTATCGCGGGTGGTATCAACATATTCACCCTTCAATTCATCCTTATCGGAATAAGCAATGGCATGAATAAAGAAATCGATCTTGCCCCATGTCTTTTCCAATTCGGCAAAGACTTGATCCATGCTGGCTTCATCGGTGACATCACAAGGCAGCACCAAGGATGACCCAACGCCTTCCGCCAAGGGGCGAACGCGTTTTTCAAGCGCTTCCCCTTGATAGGTAAACGCCAGTTCAGCCCCAGCATCTGCTGCTGCCTTAGCAATGCCCCAACCGATTGAACGATCATTGGCAACGCCCATAATCAAGCCACGTTTACCTTCAAGAAGATTAGATGTATTCGTCATAACAAGTCCTTTAAAGCATTTCCTGCCTTAAATAGGGTCAGAAAACCTGAATAATTTCATTTCTTTAATTTACACGTCGATTAAGGCCACGGCAAGCGTGGCCTTTAACACCTGTTTTAAAACTTCAGGGTTTAGTCGAGTGAATAAGTCGTTTTGCGGCGAATTTTAATCTCATCGCCTTGATCATAACTGGACGATGATTTCAACGTGACAATTTCGCCATCAACATTAATGGTCAGCCGATAGCCAGTGACTTCTTCGATCCGTTCTTCACGAACACGTTTTTCAATGCGGCAGGTTTCTTCTTGGCGATAACCGATAATTTTACCATTTGTCTTTTTATTCTTGGCGTGTTCACGGCCAATCAAAGCGCCTGTAACCGCCCCGACTGTGCCCGCGCCATCAGCACCAGAGATCTGATTGCCAACAGCAGAGCCCAAAAGACCACCAATGATCAAGCCGCCCAGTTCATCACCGCCTTTGGATTCTTCATAAATCGGAACGTCCTCGACGCTGCAGATTTTTTCTTCCACAGGGGTTTTGCGAATATAGGTTGAGGTCAGAATTTCAACATTTTTGACCTTGCCCACAATAGTGTTGAATGTGGTTTGATTGGCAATGGATTGGCCTGGCATTGCCATGCCGATGGCCACCACAACCGCGGTAAGGGTTGAGGCTTGGGTCAATTTTTTGGTCATGAACGCTTTCAGCATTACGATCTCCATTACGAGAAACTTATCATGGCTAACATATCGCCTGAATTGACTTTAGTCATTATTAAACACATCAAATAAGGGTAATTTGTGGCAAAACTCATGCAGTATTTGATCAGGACTTGGAAAATAGCAGGTGTGACCCTATTTAAGAAGATCGAAACCCAATGATCATCTCTAAAAGATGACGGCATAAGAAGGAAAATCAAAATGTTTGATCCAACAGGCGAAAATCCGTTTGATTTGCTTGATCAATGGATGGCGGATGCCACCGCAAGCGAAATCAATGATCCGAACGCGGTCGCGCTTGCATCTGTTTCAGAAGATGGGTTTCCTTCGGTTCGCATGGTGCTGATGAAAGGCCGTGATGATGAAGCCGTGCATTTCTACACCAATTTCACCTCTCGCAAATCAGGGGAATTGGACGCAACCGGCAAAGCCGCCATGTGTTTTCATTGGAAATCCCTGCGCCGCCAGATCAGATTGGTGGGGAAGGTTGAACGCATTGATGATGCCACCGCCGATGATTATTACAACTCACGCCCCTATGGCAGCCGCATTGGGGCTTGGGCTTCGGATCAATCGAGCCCCCTTGAAAGCCGTCAGGTTTTGGCAGATCGCGTTGAAGAATTTAGCGCAGAATACCCTGAAAACCCGCCACGGCCACCCTATTGGGGCGGTTTCCGGCTGATCCCCCATGAAATTGAGTTCTGGATTGATGGGGAATCACGTTTGCATGACCGTTTCCGTTTCACCTTAAACAACGGTGAATGGGCATCATCCCGTCTTTATCCGTAAAGTTTTCTGTTCAAAAACCTCTCTTTTTAGCCTGATCATTTGTCGTTTCTGACAGGATTAGGTCGGTTGATGGACGCTTTCTTTGTGCCAATGGTCATAAAATTAGCCATCGGCTAAATGTGAGTCGGTTTTCTAATTTCTGATATGCACCCTTGATCCATGGTTCAAACCATTGAGGGTGGCTGGCATAAAAGGGGAGTGTGTGATGAAATCTCAAGCTCGTGCAGTTGTTATTGGTGGTGGTGTTGTTGGCGTATCGATGCTCTATCATCTGGCTAAAAAAGGCTGGACTGATAGCGTTTTGATTGAACGCAAAGAATTGACGTCAGGGTCAACTTGGCATGCTGCTGGCCTCTTGCCTCTTTTCAATATGTCCTATTCCGTTGGCCAGGTGCATAAATATTCCGTTGAATTTTATCAAAGCCTTGAGGCTGAAACTGGCTTGAATGTGGGTTTCCGCAATGTTTCTAATATTCGCTTGGCCTCAACCCCTGACCGCTGGGATGAATATATGCAATACGCGGGCGTTGCCGATACCATTGGTGTTGATGTCAAACGCTTAACGCCAGAACAGGTCAAAGAAGTCTGGCCAATGTGTAACACCGAAGGCCTTTTGGGGGCGATCCAGCATGTTGGTGATGGCTATATTCAGCCTGCTGATTTAACCCAAGCCATGGCAAAAGGTGCGCGTGATATGGGCGCTACCATCCATCGCAACACCACCGTTGAAAGCATCAAACGCACCCCAAGCGGGGAATGGGAAATCACCACCGATCAAGGCGTCATCACTTGTGAGCATGTCGTGTCTTGTACCGGCAACTTTGCCCGTAAGACAGGGGCGATGGTGGGGCTGAACGTGCCTGTGATCCCTGTTGAGCATCAATATATCGTCACTGAAGCCCATCCAGAAATTAAAGCCCGCCATGCCGCAGGTGAACATGAAATGGGTGTTCTGCGGGATAGTGATAACGGCTGGTATATGCGGGAAGAAGCTGGCGGGTTGATCTTGGGCCCTTATGAATACGGCGCGCCAGTTTGTTATGTCGATGGCCCAAGCGCCGATAGCGAATATGAATTGTTCCAAGAAGATTTGGAACGGATTGAAGATCATATTGAATCCGCTATGTTCCGTGTTCCTGCTTTTGGTGAAGTCGGGGTGAAGAAAGTCTATAACGGCGCGATCGCCTATACCCCTGATGGCAACCCGATTATTGGTCCTGCCCCGGGGCTTAAAAACTTCTGGCTATCTGAGGGTCATTCCTTTGGCGTCACCGCCGCTGGTGGTGCGGGCTGGCAATTGGCCGAATGGATTGTCGAAGGTGAGCCGACTATCGATATGACAGGCGTTGATCCACGCCGTTATGGCAATTACGCCACCGAAAGTTACTTGATCGAAAAGAACGAAGAAGCCTATGCCAATGTCTTCACCATCCATTATCCAGATGAAGAACGTGAAGGCGCACGCCCATTGCGGACCGCCCCTTGTTATGATCGAATGAAGTCATTAGGCGCGGTCTTTGGCGCGAAATTTGGGTGGGAACGCCCCAATTGGTTTGCCCCTGAAGGCGTTGCCCAAGAAGATCATTGGTCTTTCCGCCGTTCAAATTGGTTTGAACATGTTGGCAATGAAGTCAAGAACACAACAGAAAATGTTGGTCTCTTGGATATGTCCGCCTTTGCAAAAGCGCGTATCTCTGGCCCTGGCGCCGAAGCGTTTCTGGACAATTTGATCGCCAACCGTGTGCCGAAAAAAGTTGGCCGTGTTGGTCTTTGTCATGCGCTGGCACCATCTGGCGGGGTTCATTCTGAATTCACCATCATCCGTGAAAATGACCAGAGTTTCTATGTCGTATCAGCAGGGGCGTTGCAATCTGTTGACCATGACTGGGTGCGTAAGCATATGCCTGATGATGGGTCTGTTCAATTTACCAACCTGACCAATTCAATGGGTGTGTTGGTGGTGGCCGGACCAAAATCACGGGAGTTGATGGAACGTGTCAGCAAGCGGTTTGATTTCTCCAATGAAGCCTTCCCTTGGTTGTCATCACAATGGATCAATGTTGGCCATGCCCCTAGCCTTGCGGCACGAGTCAATTTTGTTGGTGAATTGGGCTGGGAATTGCACCACCCGATCGAATATCAAAACCATATCTTTGATGCGCTGATGGAAGCCGGTGAAGACCTTGGCATCAAGCCATTTGGCATCCGTGCCATGGATTGCATGCGGATTGAAAAATCTTACCGTATGGTGGGAACAGAACTGTCGATTGAATATGCAGCGTTTGAATCGCATCTCGAACGATTTGTTCATCCCAACAAAGGCTCATTCATCGGCCGTGATAACCTTGTTCAATGGCAGCAGGAAGGCTTTAAGAACAGCCTTGTGACCCTTGAAGTCCTGAATGTTGATGACGCGGATGCCATTGGCGGCAACCCGATTTATCATGACGGGGCGATGGTTGGCCGTGCCACATCTGGCAATTACGGTTTCCGGATTGGCAAATCACTGGCTATGGCCATGGTGCCGCCAGCCCTTGATGCCGAAGGCACTCGTTTTGAAATTGATATTCTGGGCAAGCGTTATGAAGCCGTGATTATCAATGAAAGTCCATTTGACCCTGAAAATGAACGTCTGCGCGCATAATCGCGTAAAGACCCCTTTGATTGTTATGAGGAAAAGATCATGACTGTAGAAGAAAAAACAGAACGCCGGTCTCGCCGTGGTGGTGGTCGTGATGCACGTCGTGCAACACGGGCTGCTTCCAGCACGGCATCTGCTCCATATATCACCCGCCAGACACCAGTTTTGGATATTCTGTCGGATGAAGGCGCAGAGATCATTGAAAACAACGCTGAAACCATTCTTGAAGAAGTTGGGATTGACTTCAAAGATGATGCTGAAGCACTGGCTATCCTAAAAGATGCTGGCGCGGATGTGAAAGGTGAGCGTGTGCATTTCCCACGGGGCATGTGCCGTAAACTTTGTGAAACCGCACCATCCGAGTTTACCCAATATGCGCGCAATAAAGATCGGTCTGTTCAGATCGGCGGCAATAACACTGTTTTTGCCCCGGTCTATGGCCCACCATTTGTTCGTGATCTTGAAGGTGAACGCCGTTACGCCACAATCGAAGATTTCCGTAATATCGTCAAATTGGCGTATATGCACCCTGGCTTGCATCATTCAGGCGGCACGGTGTGTGAACCTGTTGATCTGCCAGTGCCGAAACGTCACCTTGAGATGATCTACACCCATATGCGCTATTCCGATAAGCCGTTCATGGGGTCTGTGACATCATCTGAACGGGCTCAAGATTCGGTTGATATGGCGAAGATTTTATTCGGCGAAGATTTTGTCAATCAGAATGCCGTGATGATCAGCCTGATCAACGCCAACTCCCCAATGACATGGGATGACACTATGTTGGGGGCGCTGAAAACCTATGCCCGTGCAGGCCAAGCCGTGATCACTGCGCCGTTTATTCTGGCTGGTGCGATGTCACCTGTTTCAGTCGCCGGCACATTGGCACAGACGCTGGCTGAAGCCATGAGCGGGATTGCTTTTGCGCAATTGATCAACCCTGGCACGCCTGTTGTCTTTGGGTCATTTGCTTCATCCATGTCGATGCAGACAGGGGCGCCAACTTTTGGCACGCCTGAACCTGCCAATGTATTGCTCGGCTGTGCCAAATTGGCGCGTCGCCTTGGGGTGCCGTTCCGTTCTGGCGGCTCACTGACAGGCGCTAAGACAGCCGATGCCCAAGCGGCTTATGAATCATCCCATACCATCACCCCGACTGTTCTGGGCGGCGTAAATTTTGTTCTGCATGCCGCAGGTTGGATGGAAGGCGGTTTGGTGGCTGATTATCGCAAATTGCTGCTTGATGCTGACCAATTGTCAATGATGCAGCGTATGGTTGGCGGCATTGACCTGACCGATAATGGTCAGGCGATGGATGCGATCCGCGAAACAGGCCCGGGCAAGCATTTCTTGGGATCAAGCCATACCCAAGCCAATTTTGAAGATGCGTTTTGGCGGTCTGATCTGGCGGATAACACCACTTTTGAACAATGGAGTTCAGAAGGCGCGATTGAAAGTGCCAAACGTGCTGAAAACCGCGCCCGTCAGATGCTAGCAGAATATGTTGCGCCTGATCTGGACCCTGCAATTGATGAAGCCTTGCAAGCCTTCAAAGCCAAGCGCATGGAAGAATTGCCAAACGCTGAATATTAAAAACAGCGTTCAATACAGAATAAAAAAAACTGGGGTCATGCCCCAGTTTTTTTATGGTCAATTGATGGCTGATCAGGCCCTAAGCGGCGTGATAATCATACCCATATTCAATCGCTGAATCCGACAAGAGATCGAGAATGTAAGGCATGAATGATGTCCGCCCCACCACCATCATCTTGTCATCATCAAGACAAAGGATGGTGACCCCTGCATGGGATAGCAAGGATTGAACCGCCATGCCTTTGGTGAAGGCGCGGGGGTGGAAATCAATCGCACAATTTTTGGCCAGAACATCGCGGGCATGAGGGCCTTCGATGGTGACCGCACCCAAAGCATCACTGATATTCACCACCGCAACATGGCCGGCTTCTGGCGTGTCTAATTCAGCGATAATATCGTCAGACGCACCATTTTCAGCCATGATCATCCATTCATCTGGCCCCAGCCAAATGATGCTGCGGTGACCCGCCTGATTGAATGTGTTCGCCGCTGTCGGAATATCAGCCCCCACCATCCGCTTAATGGCTTTGGTGATCACCGGGTTATCCGCCTGACAGCGCAGGTTGATCTTATCGGTCAACCCTGTATCGCGGATCACGACCATCCCTTTTGAGCCTTCAGGCTGGGGGGATGCGCTGGCTTTAGCCATGCTAAGCGCGGAAAGACCAGGGATGTTTTTAAGCTTAACCATTGATCTTTTCTCCTTTCGGATCATAGAAGGCTGTATCAGTGATGGTGGCCTTAATTGGGGCCGCGCCATTAATCATCGGGAAATAGACGGTTTCACCCATCATCTTATGCCCACCTTTCAGCAACGCCATGGCAATGGATTTGCCCAAATTCGGTGAGTAATATGATGAGGTCACCTGACCAAGCATTTCCATTGGCATTGGCTGATTGGGATCAAGCACAGCATGCGCCCCTTCAGGGATGATATCCTTTGGGTTTTCAGTCACAAGGCCAACCAATTGCTTGCGGTTATCAAGCGCCATGGACGCCCGCTCAGATGCCCGCTTGCCGATATAGTCATCCTTTTTCTTGGAAACAATCCAATCCATCCCCAAATCTTGAGGGGTGACAGAACCATCGGTTTCTTGGCCGACAATGATAAAGCCTTTTTCAGCCCGCAAAACGTGCATGGCTTCTGTTCCATAGGGGGTGATGCCAAATTCTTCACCTGCCGCCATGATGTTCTTCCACAAGGCAAGGCCAAGCCGTGCAGGGGTGTTGATCTCATAGCTCAATTCACCGGTGAAAGAGATGCGGAAGATGCGAACAGGCAGGCCTGCCAGCGTTGCGTCTTTAAAGGACATGAACGGGAAGTTGTCATCATCTAATGGCACGGAACATCCCAATTTGTTCATGATCTTTTTGGCATTAGGCCCCGACAGAGTGGAAACCGACCATTGTTCGGTGACGCTTGTCATATAGACTTCTAATTCAGGCCATTCGGTCTGGTGCCATTCTTCCAGCCAATCCAGAACGCCAGCCGCTCCACCTGTTGTGGTGGTCATATGGAAATGGTTTTCCCCCAAACGTGAGGTCACACCATCATCCATCACCATGCCATCATCTTTCAACATCAGACCATAACGGCAACGACCAACCGGTAGTTTCAGCCAAGCGTTGGTGTAAACACGGTTAAGGAATTCAGCCGCATCTTTACCGCGAATATCGATCTTACCCAAGGTTGAGGCATCGAGAAGACCGGCGGTAGTGCGGGCAGCTTTGACTTCACGTTGCACCGCATCATCCATGCTTTCGCCCGCTTGCGGATAATACCAAGCCCGCATCCATTGCCCAACATGTTCAAAGGTTGCGCCATGGTCATGATGCCATTGGTCCATGCGGGTGGCACGGATCGGGTCAAACAAGCCTTTGATTTCCCGCCCAGCGATACCGCCAAAAGAAGCAGGCGTGTATGGCATCCGGAAAGTGGTGGTGCCAACATTGGGGATTTTATCATCCAATTCGTCGGCAATAATCCCCAAAGCGTTGATGTTTGATGTCTTGCCTTGGTCTGTTGCCATGCCGTTGGTGGTATAGCGTTTGACATGTTCAACAGAATGATAGCCTTCACGCACCGCCAGTTTAATATCACTTGAGGTGACGTCATTCTGGAAATCGATAAAGGCTTTTGGCCCAGCGCCAGGATTGGCATCGCTAACGACTTTCCACAAGGCCAGCGGGCGATAATCTTGCCCCGGCGCATCGACTTTAGGCGTGGCGGCTTGATCGGCTTTAAACCCAGCGGCTGTCGCGGCATCAGCCCCAGCCTTAGCGCCATCTGACATGGCATCGGCCAGATCAAAAATACCATTGCTCGCGCCAACACATTGCGCGGCTTCATGATAGGTCGATGGACGGAAGCACAGCTGCTGGTCATCCCAATCCAATTTCCCGCGTGCCTGTGAATGCAGGTTCACAATAGGCGTAAACCCGGCCGACATCGCCACCAGATCACAATCCAGATAAAACGCATCACCTGTGATGCTGCCATCTTTGGGGTTGATGCGGGCAACTTTAGCCCGGCCAACATGACGTGTGCCTTCTGCTTCCACCAGCGCGTGGCTGGTGTACACATTAATGCCGCGGCGCATGGCCTCGCTGACCAATGGCGTTGCAGGGGCAGGGCGCATATCAACAATCGCCCGCAAATAAACCCCAGCATCAACCAAAGCCAATGCCGTGCGATAGGCATCGTCATTATTGGTCACCACAACAGCACGGCGGCCAGGGGCAACGCCATATCGGGTGATATAACTGCGGACAGCCGAAGACAGCATCACACCAGGGCGGTCATTGCCGCCAAAGACCATTGGCCGTTCATGGGTGCCTTGCGCCAGCACCACATGTTTGGCGCGAATTTTCCACATCCGTTGGCGCGGCATATGCTTGGGCGTTTCCCCCAGATGATCAGTCACCCGTTCCATCATGGTCAGGTAATTGTGATCCATATAACCAAAGACGGTGGTGCGCTTCAGCATGGTGACGTTTTCCATCGCCTCCAGTTCCGCCACCGCATCAGCAATCCATTGATCAGCAGCATTGCCATCAAGGGTGGTATCACTTTCAGACAACAACCAGCCGCCAAATTCATTTTGTTCATCGGCAAGGATAACCCGCGCACCGGCACGGCCAGCGGACAATGCCGCCATTAGGCCAGATGCACCGCCACCAACAACCAAAACATCGGTATGGGCATTGGTTTTTTCATAACGGTCAGGATCGTTGTGATCGGTAGCGGCTTTACCCAGACCAGCGGCTTTACGGATGAAATGTTCATAGGTCATCCACATGCTGGCAGGCCACATGAAGGTTTTGTAATAAAACGCCGCCGGCAACATCCGTGCCACAATTGAGTTCACTGCCCCCAGATCAAAATTCAAGGATGGCCAACGGTTTTGGCTTTCACTTTTCAGATTAGGGTAAAGTTCAATTTGGGTGGCGCGAATATTCGGCTCAATCTTGGCGCCTTCACCCAGACGGATCAGAGCATTTGGCTCCTCACTGCCAGCGGTCATGATGCCGCGTGGACGGTGATATTTAAAACTCCGCCCCACCAGATGAACACCATTGGCGATCAATGCAGAGGCCAGCGTATCGCCTTCATACCCGCCATAGGTTTTGCCGTCAAAGGTGAATGTCAGCGGCTTATCGCGATTGATCCGCCCGCCTGAGGCCAGACGCATATCACCGCCTGAAAGTTGTTTCTTTGAAGAAGATTTGAACATGTTATTTCCCCTTCTTTGCGCTTGGCTTTGCGCTGGATTTTTTGGGCTTTGCGGCGGCTTCTGCTGCGGTATCACGGCGCCAGCAGGCTTCATAAGCCGCGATGCCTTCTTTAGACTTTGGCAATTCACCCATGGGGTAAATTTCAATAATCTCATGGCTAACGGTATCGCGCACCATATTGAACCAACGGCGGCACCCCGCCGCGTGACGCCAACGCTCTAGGAAAACGCCTTTGGTGTTGTCGCGCAAAAACAAGTAATCAGCAAATTCAGCATCGGTAATCGAGTTTTCTGCCAATGGCCGTGCGATATGGGCTTCACCACCACAGGAGAATTCCAACTCTTCGCGCTCACCGCAGAATGGGCATGAAATATTCAGCATAATCAGGTCTCCTCAGTCGCGGTTAGTGGGCAACGCCAGCGGCGCCATGTTCATCAATCAGAAGCCCTGTCTGGAACCGATCCAGCGCATAAGGGGCGGCGATATTATTCGGGCGGTCATTGGCGATCAGATCAGCAAAGACATGACCAGAACCTGGGGTTGCTTTGAACCCGCCTGTCCCCCAACCGCAATTGAAGTAAAGGCCTTTGACATCAGTCTTGGAGATGATCGGCGAAGCATCAGGGCATGTGTCCACAATACCCCCCCAATGCCGCAGCATCCGAAGACGTGACAAAATCGGGAACAGTTCGACCGCCGCCGCGATCATATGTTCCGGCACAGGGAAAGACCCACGCTGGGCATAGGAGTTGTATTTATCAACGCCTGCACCCAATACCATCTCACCTTTATCAGACTGGCTGATATACATATGGACGGCGTTCGACATAATCACGGTGTCCAATTCAGGTTTAATTGGCTCAGAGACCAAGGCCTGCAGAGGGCGGCTGGCAATCGGCAAGCGAATATCAGCCATTTCACCTAAAACAGAACAATGCCCGGCGACCACAACACCAACTTTTTTGGCTTTGATGGTGCCGCGGGTGGTTTCAACACCTGCAATCGCCCCACCATTGCGGATCATGCCCGTGACTTCACAATTCTGGATAATATCAACCCCAAGGTCATCCGCTGCCCGGGCATACCCCCAAGCCACCGCATCATGGCGGGCAGTCCCGCCACGCTTTTGCAAGAACCCACCCATCACAGGGTAACGGATCGACTGATCAATATTGATCAGCGGCACTTTTTCTTTAATTTCTTCAGGGGTCAGCACATCACTGTCGATGCCGTTCAGACGGATGGCATGAACACGCCGTGACATTTCCCGCAATTCACCCCAACTATGGGCGATGGTCAAAACACCGCGCTGAGAAAACATCAGGTTAAAGTTCAAATCTTGAGTCAGGCCTTCCCATAATTTCAGGGCATGGTCATAAATCGCGGCTGATTCATCCCACATATAGTTGGAACGAATGATGGTGGTGTTACGGCCTGTATTGCCGCCACCCAGCCAGCCTTTTTCAACCACGGCGATATTGGTCATGCCATGGACGGAAGCCAGATAATAAGCGGTTGCCAAACCATGGCCACCACCGCCAATAATAATGGCGTCATATTCTTTTTTAGGTTCAGGCGCACGCCAGGCGCGTTGCCAGTCTTGGTGATAACTCGCCGCATTACGCGCCAGAGAGAAAATAGAATATTTTGGTTTGCCACCAGGCAGGCCAGTGCGACCACGATCAATACCCTGAGCCATGACACCCCCCTAAATCTGAACGGTTAAGACTGAGAAAGATTTTATCTGATTCTCGAAATACTCAATAATTTGGTGGAAAACCACCATCTTGCCTATCTTCATCACGACACGGGATTGGCCTTGGACGACAATTCCCGTCAATGCCCCCGTGCATACTTGTCATTATGGCTATTTATAGCCGATATTAAGGGCAACTGAATATGATTTTTGGCGATGTTTAGCCGTCATGCGACATTATGGCCAAGACCCGATTGGGCCTGTTGTTGCACTGGCCTATTGTTGCGATATATTAAAAATAATGGGTTCATCTTTAAGGAGTCTCAAATGCCTGTTCTCAATACGATTGCTGACCGTCATGAAGACATGAAAGGCTGGCGCCATGCGCTGCATGCGCATCCGGAATTGGGCTTTGAAGAAGAATGGACCTCACAATTCATCGCCGATAAATTGGAATCCTTTGGCATTGAAACCCATCGTGGCATGGCCAAGACAGGGGTGGTTGGCATCATCCATGGTCAAAGCAACACGTCAGGCCGGATGATTGGCTTGCGGGCGGATATCGACGCCCTGCCCATGCAGGAAGCCAATGATTTTGACCATAAATCACAAATTGATGGCCGGATGCACGCTTGCGGCCATGATGGCCATACCACCATGCTGTTGGGGGCGGCTCAATATCTGGCTGAAACTCGCAATTTTGATGGCACGGTGGTGTTGATCTTCCAGCCCGCTGAAGAAGGCGGCGGTGGCGGTCAGGTAATGATCGAAGATGGTCTGTTTGATCAGTTCAATGTGGACACTGTCTGGGGCATGCATAATTGGCCGGGGGTTGATGTTGGCAAAGCGGTGGTGCAACGCGGCGCATCCATGGCGGCGGCGGATGTCTTTAAGATCACCATCCATGGTAAAAGTGGCCATGCGGCGATGCCCCACACTACGGTTGATACGATTGCCGCTGGCACCGCCCTGGTGCAGTCTTTGCAGACCATTGTCTCACGCCGCGTTGACCCGCTTGACCCTGCGGTTGTTTCGGTCACGCAATTCCAAGCAGGTTCAACCCATAACGTCATTGCAGGTGAGGCCGAAATTGTCGGTACCGCCCGCTATGTTAGCCATGAAACAGGGGCGTTTATTCAAGCGCAATTGCGGCAATTTGCTGAAACCATCACGGCGGCTTATGACTGTCACTTTGATTTTGAATGGGAGCCAGGCTACCCCCCCACCATCAACCATCCTGATGAGGCCAACCGCGCGGCTGCTGTGGTGGAAAAAGTCTTGGGCGACAATGCGGTGATTTTTGATGCACCGCCATCCATGGCATCTGAAGATTTCTCTTATATGTTGGAAGCCCGCCCTGGGGCTTATATCTGGCTGGGGGCTGGTGCTGGCGGTAAAGGCGCGATGCTGCATAACACAGGTTATGATTTCAACGATGATCTTCTACCAACAGGCGCTAGTTTCTGGGCGCAATTGGTGGAAACAGAACTGCCTCGCGATTAAACCCAATCCTTATTTGACTTGGGCCAGTTCATTCCAGCGGGTGGTATAGGCCGGCGATTTAAACTGTGATCGCATCCGCCAACGTTCCGTGCCTTGAATCCGAGGGTCATGGATGCGGCGGCCATAGATATTGCCCCCTTTATGGCCTTTCAGCGTGATGCCTTCCGTGGCATGGAATAACGTGCCTTGCCCCATTTTCGTGTTGATACGATCCAGCACAGCCATACGTTTGTCTTGGCTTTGGCGGGTTTCATCAGGCGTTGGATCAGGGTTGAGCAAACTCATCTGGCCGCCGTCTTGAGCGGTCAAATCGGTCAGCATCACCCCGGCTTTATGATACCGATACCCGGCGCGATAAATATGGCGGATAGCCCCCATGGCGGCGCGAATTAAACTGGCGGTATCGCTGGTGGCATCATCAAAACCCACCATGGCGGCATTGCTGTATTGCGGGTCATTTTGGCGAAACCGATTGGTGCGGATAAAAACATAAATCCCGCCTGCGCGGCTGTTTTGCTGGCGTAATTTTTCGGCGGCGCGTGCCGTGTAACTGGCAACGGCTTCTTCAAGGCTTTGCAAATCGCTGACCATTTTGCCAAAACTGCGTGACGACATGATGGTTTGTTTCGGCTGAACTTCTTCGATGGTCAGGCAAGGATGGCCATTCAGCTCATGAACGATGCGTTCCCCAACAACCGAAAGTGATTGCCGAATTTGCCTTGGGCTGGCTTGCTGCAATTGCAGGGCTGTGCCAATTCCCAATTGCCTGAGCCGTGCGCCCCAGCGTTTTGAAATACCCCAAATATCTTCGACTTCAATATCGCCCAAAATACGCGGCATCAGATCATGGTCAGTCATCATATAGACGCCATCGCTGGTGTATTTTTTGGCAATGCGATTGGCCAGTTTTGCCAGCGTCTTGGTGGGGGCAATGCCAACGGAAACAGGAATCCCTGTCCATTGCCGGATCGCCCGCCGCATCCGCCGCATATGATCAGGCAAGGTGGTTTCATCAAAACCGCTTAACCCCAAGAAGGCTTCGTCAATCGAATAAATTTCCACATCAGGGGTGAAATGGTGAAACGACCGCATGACTCGCGCGGACATATCGCCATAAAGCGCATAATTGGATGAAAAAATTGCCACCCCATGTTTCTTCATCATGGCGTGGTAATCATGCAAAGGCGCACCCATGGGGATGCCGACGGCTTTAGCCTCGTCAGAACGGGCAATCACACAGCCATCATTATTCGACAGCACCACAACAGGCTGGCCAATCAGATGAGGGGCGAAAACACGTTCACAAGACGCGTAGAAATTGTTGCAATCAACAAGCGCATAAAGAGACATAATGAGAGGGTCGTGTGATCAGTAAATTTAAAAATAATCAAACTTGGTGGATCACATTGGTGACAACCCCCCAAATCACCATGTCATTGTCATCATGAACAGTGATCGGGGCATAGGCATCATTTTCAGGCATAAGCATGGTTTTGCCTTTGCCGCGTTGCAGGCGTTTGACTGTCAATTGGCCTTCGACGGCGGCGATAATCACCTTGCCATTGCGGGCTTCAAGACTGCGGTCAACCACCAGAATATCATCATGATGAATGCCTGCTTTGATCATGGAATCGCCGCTGACACGAACAAAAAATGTCGCCGATGGGTGCTTGATCAAGTGATCGTTCAGATCAAGGCTGCCTTCAAGGTGGTCATCAGCCGGTGAGGGGAACCCCGCCGCCACAGAACAACTGAACAACGGCAAAGGCTTGTTGCCTGTTTTAACAAAATTCATCACCTGATCAACCATGCTGACAGGGATTCGGATGGGTTTGGTGGCTTCACCATAAGGCCCTTGGCCTTTCGGGCGACCAGCGCCGGGGCGCGCCCCACCCCGTCCCTTTTTGGCCGGTGGGTTTTTGCTGGCTGTTGATGGGGTCAGTGCTGTGATCGGGGTGACGGTTGCGCCCCCAACAGATGTTTTGTCATCAGTTGTTTTATTTTGTTCTGACTTTTTCATGCGAAACCCCATTCATTGCGTAAACTTAAAACTCTTAATCATTTATTAAAATATCGTACATAAATCAAAAATCAAGATGAATCTGATGGCCTGAAAGATAGGCTTTTGTTGAAAAGCCCATAATTCTGACACAAATCAGGCGAAAACTGTAATCACAGGACATTATGAATAGGCCTTTGTTTTTCCGCCAACCTGATCTGCATCAAGACCTGCCTGCCATTTTCAATGGCATCAGGCAGAGGTATTGGAAAGGAAAACCCGATGGTCTTAAAAAGAATAATGATGGCGGTCAGCCTTGCGGTGGCGGTCATTTTTGGCGGTGTAGCAACAGCGCTTGCCCATGATTACACGCTTCGAATCACCAATCTGATGGATGAAGAATTGCTGGCCCCTATTGTGGTGACGTCCGCACGGATGGATAAGCATATTTTCACCGATGGCTATGTCACCCCAGAAGCCCAAGAGCAAATCTTGACCGGTGATCCCGGCAAATTGGTCCAACGTATTGGCCGCAGGGCCCATGTTGTCCATGGGTCTGATGGCCCTCCCGGGGTGTTGCTGGCACCAGGGAAATCAGTTGAAATTACCGTCAATGGTCGCCGCAACAGCGGGTTGCGCATCATTGCCATGGTTGCCCCAACCATGAAGCCGGATCATTTCGTCACGGCATTGGTCAACCCCCAGTCAATGTTGCCTGTGATCATGGACCGGTACGATATCGGCTATGATGAAAATCGCCGCATGACGGAATATGTTGCATCAGGTGCGGCACGGGTTGAAGTGATCGCGGTCATACCGGATTGATTGCTCACGGTCTTGACAAAACATAGCCGCTCTCTTTTCAATGGGTCAGATGACCAAAGGAGGGCGGCATGACAGCAGCAACAATTCATAAAGGCGGGTGCCATTGTGGTGGGGTGCGGTATCAAACAGCGGCGGAATTGCGGCCTGTATTGGTTTGCCATTGTTATGACTGTATGAAGACCATCGGCAACAGCATTGCCGCCACCGCCGCCCCTGAAGATGAAATTGAGATTACCGAGACCACTTTGCAATGGTACCGCAGCTCACCTGTTGCTCAGCGGGGGTTCTGCAATCATTGCGGGGCATCTCTGTTTTTCCGTGCTGATGGTTCAGGGCGGCTGTCAATCTCAGCAGGGACGCTTGATGATGCGTCGGGTC
Source organism: Alphaproteobacteria bacterium (assembly GCA_011522975.1). Classification (GTDB taxonomy): domain Bacteria; phylum Pseudomonadota; class Alphaproteobacteria; order Puniceispirillales; family UBA1172; genus JAGWAQ01. The sequence continues at coordinate 20,079 of WTHX01000045.1, forward strand.
TGACCTGTGCAGGTCAGATTTATGCCCATGCCCATCATGGGTTTATGCCGCTTCCAGAAGGGATTGAAGACCTTGATGAGGCCTATCTAAGGGGTGATATTGGCGATACAGGCCGTATCAGCGATAAAGGCAAGAGCAACACCAAGGAAAAGGATTAGACCTGCGGCTTTGGTAAGGCAATGCACGATAGGCCTGATTGCAGCAATTCGACACAAGCCTCACGGGCGCGGCTTTCATCAAAGCCGTGGAATTGCACCCGCCATAATGTCAGGTTGCCATAGGTCACAGGCTTTAATTCAGCCGGTTGCAAATCAAGAAAATCTGCCGCCGCCATACGGGCATCGCGCGCCGCGATATGGGCATTGATACGGCGGCTGAAACTCCCCACCTGAATTCCCCATTCCGATGTCGTCATTGGCAAGACAACAGGCGGGTCTTCCAGATCAGGTAAATCTGTTGTTAGAAGCGGTTCTGCTTTGGCCCGGGCTTTGGCTTCGGCGGCGATAATCTTGACCACCTGCGGTTTTTTCGGCGGCACTTTTAGCCGTTGTGGCGGCTTGGTTGGGGCTTTGACCTGCTGCAGGTCAGGCTGTTTAAAGACAGGCAAGCGGGCAAATTGTTTGTCCAAGAGATGGATCATGTGTTTGTTGCGTGATGCCCCTGTGCGGCCACCAAAAACAACCCCCACCAATCGTGTGCCATGGCGTTCAACCGAGGCGATTAGATTAAAGCCCGACGCGCGGATGTATCCTGTTTTAATGCCGTCTGTGCCTTTGTAATTCTTCAACAGGCGGTTGTGGTTTTTATAGCGTTTGCCCTTAAAACTAAACCGCTGGGTTTTGAAATAATGAAAATATTGCGGAAAATCTTTGCGGATGGCGATGGCCAGTCGCGCCATATCGCGAGCGGTAGATTTCTGTTTCGAATGGGGCAAGCCAGAGGCATTGCGGAAATTGGTTCGACTCATCCCCAAGGAATGGGCTTTGCGCGTCATTTTCTTGGCAAATTTGCGTTCTGTGCCGCCAAGATGTTCAGCGATCACCGTTGCCGCATCATTGGCGGATTTTGTCACCAGTGCCAGCATCGCATCTTTGACTTTTAAGGTTGATCCTGCTCTGACGCCAAGTTTTGATGGCGAGCGGCCTGCGGCAACACGGCTGACCTTCATGCGGGTATCCATGGTCACTTCGCCAGCGTCCAAGGCTTCAAACAACAGGTAAAGCGTCATGACTTTGGTCAATGAGGCGGGATAAAGCTGTTTATCAGCATTGCGGGCATACATGACCTCACCGCTGGTTTCATTGACAACGATGGAAGCATAGCGCGCTAAAACTGGCTGTGGTGCAAGCACCACAGCCAAGAGGATCATTGGGAGGAAGAAAAACTTGGCTTTCATCATCAGTTTATCTGCTGTTATCTGAAAACCTATTACCACACGTTTCATTATAAATACCACAATATCATGTGGTTGTAAAATATAATACTACAAAATAAGACAAAAGCATCAAATCGGGTGATGGCCGAAGCATCACGACCCGAAAGGGTCATTTTTTTGACCTGTGACGATTTATCATGATTTATTTTCACCCTTAGGGGCTTTTATTCGGCGCTGGAATTCCAATATAGTTAAGTATGACAAAACATAACATCATGATATCAGATCAGCATCCCATCACGATGCAAAACGGCAATTACGAAGACGGGCCTGATTCAGGTCTGGCGACGAAGGCTAAGCCGAAAACGAAAAAGCCGCCTTTGTATAAAGTCATCATGTTGAATGATGATTACACGCCGATGGAATTTGTTGTTTTGGTGTTGCAGGAATTTTTTAGAAAGACCCAAGAAGAAGCCACCGAGATCATGCTCCATGTGCATCAGCGCGGGGTTGGGGTTTGCGGTGTTTATACGTATGAAATCGCGGAAACCAAAGCGACGCAAGTCATGGATTTAGCCCGCAAAAATCAGCATCCGCTGCAGGTACAATTGGAAAAGGAATAATCGAATGTTATCGCAAGAACTCGAAGAAACCTTACGCCGTGCCATGGCATTGGCCAGCCGCAATGGTCACGAATTGGCAACGCTCGAACATTTGTTGATGGCGTTGACCGATGACCGTGACGCTGTCGATGTGCTGAAAGCCTGTGATGTGTCGATCGAAGACCTTAAGCAAGAATTGACTGAACATCTGGAAGAAACATTATCCAGTATCGCAGGCGGTATGGCCGAAACCCAGCCCACCACCAGTTTCCAGCGTGTTATCCAGCGGGCGGTGATTCACACCCAATCCTCTGGTCGTGATGCGGCGACAGGGGCGAATGTGGTCATCGCGCTATTTGCTGAACAGGAAAGTTTCGCCGTCTGGTGTTTGCAACAACAAGATATGTCACGCCTTGATGCGGTGACCTATATCAGCCATGGGATCGCTAAAAACAGCGCCCATAGCAACACATCATCAACCCCAAGCGGCACGGAAACTGACGCCGGTGAATTGAACGCTAAGGAAAATGCCTTGGCAACCTATGCGGTTGACCTGATCAAAAAAGCCCAAGACGGTAAGATTGACCCTTTGATTGGCCGCCATGCAGAAGTTGATCGCACCATCCAAGTGTTATGCCGCCGCACCAAAAACAACCCGCTTTTGGTGGGGGATAGCGGTGTTGGTAAAACAGCAATTGCCGAAGGTCTGGCAAAAAAGATCAATGATGGGCAAGTCCCTGAAGTCTTGGCTGAGGCGAAAATTTTCTCCCTTGATATGGGGGCATTATTGGCCGGCACGCGCTATCGTGGTGATTTTGAAGAACGCCTGAAAGCCGTCATGCAAGAAGTCGCCGATGATGATCAGGCGATTTTGTTTATTGATGAAATTCATACGATCATTGGTGCTGGCGCGACCTCTGGCGGGGCGATGGATGCGTCCAATTTGCTCAAGCCTGCGTTGCAGGAAGGCACGCTGCGTTGTATTGGCTCAACCACGTACAAAGAGTTTCGCGGTTGGTTTGAAAAAGACCGCGCCTTAAGCCGACGTTTTCAGAAAATTGACGTTAATGAGCCAAGCGTCGCCGATACGGTTAAAATTCTGTCAGGCTTGAAGACAACCTATGAAGACCATCATGACGTGCGCTTTACCCAAGCGGCGTTAAAAACAGCGGTTGAACTTTCAGCCCGCTATATCAGCGACCGCAAATTGCCTGATAAGGCGATTGATGTGATCGATGAAGCGGCATCAGCCCAAATGCTTCTGGCGCCATCACGCCGTAAAAAAGTCATTGGCGCAAAAGAGATTGAAACCACTATCGCCAGCATGGCCCGCATCCCGCCACGGTCGGTAAGCCGTGATGATAAGCAAGCCCTTGCCAGTCTTGAAACAGACCTGCAACGCATGGTCTATGGTCAAGATGAAGCGATCACCGCTTTGTCTTCGGCGATTAAATTGTCACGGGCTGGGTTGCGTGAACCTGAAAAGCCTGTGGGCAATTATCTGTTTAGCGGCCCGACGGGTGTTGGCAAAACCGAAGTGGCACGGCAATTGGCCGATAGTTTGGGCATTAAACTTATTCGGTTTGATATGTCTGAATATATGGAACGCCATTCGGTTTCGCGCCTGATCGGTGCGCCTCCTGGCTATGTTGGCTTTGACCAAGGCGGTCTTCTGACAGATGCGGTGGATCAAACGCCGCACGCAGTTTTGCTGTTGGATGAAATTGAAAAAGCCCATCCTGATATTTTCAATCTGTTGTTGCAGGTGATGGATAATGGCCGTCTGACCGATCACAATGGCAAGACGATTGATTTCCGCAATGTCGTGATCATCATGACCACCAATGCCGGGGCGGCGCAACTCAGCAAGCAAGCCATTGGCTTTGGGCGCGGGGTTAATGCTGGTGCGGATACTGAAGCCATTGAACGGACCTTCACCCCTGAATTTCGCAATCGTCTTGATGCGATTATTCCTTTTGCCAATCTTGCCCCTGAAGTGGTGCGTAAAGTGGTGGATAAATTTGTTCTGCAATTGGAAGCGCAATTGGCGGATCGTGGGGTCAGCATTACCTTGACGCCAGCGGCACGCGATTGGCTGGCTGAACGCGGCTATGACCCGGCCTATGGCGCGCGTCCATTGGGCCGTGTGGTGCAGGAACATGTCAAAAAGCCATTGGCTGAAGAATTGCTCTTTGGGCGTTTGGCTGATGGCGGGACAGCGGAGGTCGATACCGCCAAGCCTGATGACGATGGTGATATCACCTCACTTGTGGTGACGGCTTCTGAACCTGAAGTGAAGCCAAGTAAGCCTAAAGGCACGGCTAAGGGCGCAAAAACCCCCGCCTAATCGCGGTGTTATTCTTGAGGGGATGCTTCTTTATAAGGAGACCAGCCGCGCAATTCTTCGGCCTCACGGGCGATGGCGCGGCTTTCTCTTGCGGTAAATTCCCTGATGGCGCGGGCGAAATCATCATGCATCATGACATGGGCGGAATAGGTTAAGGCCGGCTCATACCCGCGCTGAACTTTATGGAGGCCTTGGGCGCCCGCCTCCACAGTCTTGAGTCCCCGCGCGATGGCGAAATCAATCGCTTGGTAATAGCAGGTTTCAAAATGCAGGAAGGGGCGTTCATTGAGGCAGCCCCAATTGCGGCCGTAAAGCGTATCCGTGCCAATAAAATTAAGCGCGCCCGCGATCATATTGCCATTGTCTTCTGCCATGACCAGCAAGATTTGATCTGCCATAGTGGTGCTGATTTGCTCAAAAAAACCGCGGGTTAAATAGGCCCCACCCCATTTTTTATCGATCGTTGAAAGATAAAATTGATAAAATTGATCCCAATGTTCAGGCTTTAAATCACCGCCTGTCAATTGGTGGAAAGTCAGGTCTGAAACCTCACGTCTTTCGCGGCGGATGGTCTTGCGTTTGCGTGATGCCATCAGCCCAAGGAAATCATCAAAACTTTCAAACCCTTGATTATGCCAATGGAATTGCAAGCCATGGCGGGAAATCCAGCGGTCAGACAATTGGGTGAGTTTTTCGGTCTCATCGCTGCTTAAAAACGTGATATGCAGGCTCGACAGCCCCATGGCTTCGGTCGCTCTGATCGCGCCATCGGCGAGGGCTGAAAAGGCAAGATCAGGATTGGGGCTATCGATCAGCAAACGCTGACCCGGCACAGGGCTAAAGGGGATGGCGGATTGGCCTTTGGGGTAGTATTCACCGCCCGCCCGATGCCAGGCGTTGGCCCAAGAATGATCAAAGACATATTCGCCATAGGAATGGGATTTGACATAAAACGGCATGACGCCATGGATATGGCCCGCTGCATCAGCAAGGGACAGATGACGCGGCATCCAGCCTTGATCAGCGGCGGCAGACCCGCTGTCTTCCATGGCTTTCAACAGCCCATGGGATTGCATTGGATTGGCACCGCCAGCACAGCGATCCCAGTCTTCGGGTGCAATCTCATTGATGCTTTCATGCAGAGTGATTTGCCATTTTTCAGGCGGTTGTTCTTGATCCATAGTGATGACTTAACCCGACATGGTGTGACGACAAGTCTTCCCCTTCTGGCGCGACAAAAAAGCCAATTCAGATTTGCGCGCAAGAAGGGGGGTATGGATTAAATTTCGAACATGCCTTCGATTTCAACAACACAACCCAAGGGCAACGCGCTGACACCAACGGCAAAGCGGGCATGCTGACCGGCTTCACCAAAGACATCAGCCATCAGGTTTGATGCCGCGTTAATGACTTGTGGTTGCGCGGTAAAGTCAGGCTGGCTGGCAACAAAGCCGCCCAATTTAACCACACGCTTGACCTTATCCAGATCACCGCCGCAAGCAGATTTCAATTGCGCCAGAAGGTTAATGGCACATTTGCGGGCTTCGGCCTCGGCATGGTCTTGGGTGACAGTTCCATCACCAACCGTGCCAGTGATCGCCAATTGGCCATTTTCCATGGGGATTTGCCCTGAGATGATCACCAGATTGCCCGTGATGACAAAAGGCAAATAATTGGCCGCAGGGGCAGGGGCGTCAGGCAGGGTGATGCCCAATTCAGCGAGGCGCGCGTCGATTGTTCCAGCCATGATGATCTCCTATTTCGTTTGTTTATATCGGTGGCAAATAAAAGGGCGGGATAAATCCCACCCTTTTTCATTAAGTGTTGTTCGGTCTGGCGTCCAGTCTTAACTGCAGCCTGTGGTGGACCCGCAGGTGTTACACTTCAAGCAAGTGCCGTTGCGGACCAAGGTAAAGTTCCCACATTCGCTGCAGTTTTCACCTTCATAGCCCTGCATTTTGGCCTGCTGGACGCGGGTGGCGGTATCAACGCCGGTTGCGCCTTCAGCACTGCCGGTGGACATGCTGGTGCTGGCTGTGGTGGCGATAGAAGCGGTTGTTGCCACAGAAGCGGCTGGCCCGTCTTCTTCGGTTTCAGCCACCGCCGCATTGCCGCCGCCTGCGCTCCGCAACATGACGATATTGCGGTTGCGGACAAAGCCACTGCTGATCGGGGTTTCAGCCAATTCAGACTGACCTTCGCCTGTGCCGGTGGTGCCGTAATCCAGATCTTCTGGGTTGACGTGGCCCAAGTCACTGCGATCAAGGTAAGAGATCGCCAATTCACGGAAGATGTAATCAAGGATCGAGGTTGACATCTTGATCATGTCATTGCCCTGCACCATGCCTTGCGGCTCAAACCGGGTGAAGGTGAAGGCTTCGACATATTCTTCCAGCGGCACGCCATATTGCAGGCCGATGGATACAGCAATCGCAAAATTGTTCATCAATGACCGGAAGGCCGCGCCTTCTTTATGCATATCGATGAACAACTCACCCAATTTGCCATCTTCATATTCGCCTGTACGGAGGTAGACCTTATGGCCGCCAACAACGGCCTTCTGGGTGTAACCTTTACGGCGATCTGGCAGTTTATGGCGGGTGGTGACAAAGCGTTCGACGATCTTTTCAACGATCTGGGTGGCCTGCGCTGCGGCTGGGGCTTCCATGATGTCTTCGACGTCATCCATATCTTCATCATCAACCAGCGCGGCTGACAGCGGCTGAGACAGTTTTGAGCCATCACGGTAAAGCGCATTGGCTTTGATCCCAAGACGCCATGACAGCATATAAGCCTCACCGCAATCTTCGACTGTGGCTGAGTTTGGCATATTGATGGTCTTTGAAATCGCGCCAGAGATAAACGGCTGGGCCGCGGCCATCATAGTGATATGGCTGTCGACGCTCAAGAAACGCTTGCCCAAACGACCGCAAGGGTTGGCACAATCAAACACGGGCAGATGCTCATCTTTCAGATGTGGCGCGCCTTCGAGGGTCATGGCACCGCAAACATGGGTGTTGGCATGTTCAATTTCATCCTTGCTGAAGCCAAGAGCCGCCAGCATATCAAAATTGAAATCATTCAACTGCGCATCGGTGAAGCCCAATGTATCGCGGCAGAAATCATCACCAAGGCTGAACCGGTTAAACGCAAATTTGATATCGAAGGCGGATTCAAGCGCACCAGCCAATTTCGCCAATGTTGCGTCATCAAAGCCTTTGTCTTTGAGGGCATTGATGCTGACAGACTGGCATTTTTCCAGACTGCCGTGACCAACCGCGTAACGGATGATGTCATCGATCTGATCTTGGCCATAGCCCATGTTTTCAAGGGCTTCTGGAACAACACGGTTGATGATCTTAAAGTAACCGCCACCGGCAAGTTTCTTGAACTTCACGATCGCAAAGTCAGGCTCAATACCTGTGGTATCACAATCCATCACCAGACCAATCGTGCCTGTTGGCGCGATCACGGTTGATTGCGCGTTGCGGTAACCATATTGCTCACCGAGGCTGAGGGCTTTATCCCAAGCCGCCGCCGCTGCTTCTGGCAAGCGGGCATCCGGGCAATCAGATGCTTTTAATGGCACAGGCAAGACAGACAAGTCTTCATAGCCACCAGCCTCACCATGGGCGGCGCGGCGGTGGTTACGGATGACCCGCAACATATGGCCAGCGTTTTCTTCATAGCGCGGGAAAGCACCCAATTCGCTGGCGATCTCCGCTGATGTGGCATAGGCAACACCAGTCATGATCGCGGTCAAGGACGCCCCAATGGCGCGGCCTTCATCACTGTCATAGGAATGACCAGCCGCCATCAATAAGCCGCCGATATTGGCGTAACCAAGACCCAAGGTGCGGTAGTCATATGACCGTTGTGCAATTTCTTTTGATGGGAATTGCGCCATCAAAACTGAAATTTCCAGGGTCAATGTCCAGAACCGGCACGCATGTTCATAGGCTTCGATATTAAATGACTTATCCGCATGACGGAACTGCATCAGGTTCATTGATGCCAAGTTACACGCGGTGTCATCCAAGAACATATATTCAGAACATGGGTTGGATGCGTTGATGCGGCCGCCTTCTGGGCAGGTATGCCATTCATTGATGGTGGTGTCATATTGCAGACCCGGGTCAGCACAAGCCCATGCGGCATAAGCGATCTTATCCCACAGGTCTTTGGCGTTGATGCGTTCGCTGACTTCACCATCGGTACGGCGGATCAATTCCCATTCGCTGTTATCCAGCACTTTTTGCAGATAATCATTGGTGACGCGGACAGAGTTGTTTGAGTTTTGACCAGAGACCGTCATATAGGCTTCTGAATCCCAATCCGTATCATAGGTTTTAAATTCGATTTCAGTGAAACCCTGTTCAGCAAATTGAATCACACGCTGAATGTAATTTTCAGGGATCATTGATTTGCGCGCCGCAATAATGGCTTTCTTCAGCCCTTTGTTGGTCTTGGCAGAATAGCGGTCTTGGGTGGCAACGCTTTCATCGGTGCAGGCCGCCATAACCGCGTTCATGTGGGTATGGGCTAGTTTTGAGCCCGCCACCAATGCCGCGACTTTCTGTTCTTCAACAACCTTCCAATCGACATAATTGACGATATCAGGATGGTCGACATCAACCGTTACCATCTTGGCCGCACGGCGGGTGGTGCCGCCTGATTTGATCGCGCCCGCGGCACGGTCACCAATGCGAAGGAAACTCATCAGGCCAGAAGACTTGCCGCCACCTGCAAGCGGTTCAGTTTCACCGCGCAAGCGTGAGAAGTTTGTGCCTGTGCCTGACCCATATTTAAACAGACGCGCTTCACGCACCCACAAATCCATAATGCCGCCTTCATTGACAAGGTCATCATCAATCGACTGAATGAAGCATGCATGCGGCTGTGGGTGTTCATAGGATGACTTTGAACGGGTCAGTTTGCCGGTTTCAAAATCGACATAGTAATGGCCTTGGCTGGCACCATCGATACCATATGCCCAATGCAGGCCAGTGTTAAACCACTGCGGTGAGTTTGGCGCTGCCATCTGCATCGCCAGCATGTAACGCATTTCATCAAAGTACGCCTGGGCATCTTCTTCGGATGAGAAATAGCCGCCTTTCCAGCCCCAATAAGTCCATGTGCCGGCCAAACGGTCATAAACCTGCTTGGCTGAAACCTCACCGGTATAGCGTTCGGCTTCGGGCAGATCTTTAAGCGCCTTTTCATCTGCCACTGACCGCCACAACCATGAAGGTACGGTGCTTTCTTCAACTTTTTTCAGGCGGGCAGGAACACCAGCCTTACGGAAATATTTCTGTGCGAGGATATCGGTCGCAACTTGCGAGAAATGATCGGGCACTTCAACGTTTTCGGCTTGGAAAACGATAGTGCCATCAGGATTACGGATCTCACTCGTCGAATAGGTCCACCCCATGCTGTCATAAGGCGAGGTATTTGGCTTAGTAAAGTGGCGCTGTAGTTTCATAAGGCATACCTTTGTTTTTTTTATAAAAGATCAATAATTTGAAGGTCGGCGACAGGCTAAATTAACGTCTTATTAACCATATCTAGTGTTCAATGCCGTTTAGGCTACATGATATTGGGGGTCGTTGCCAAGCGCGAATATGGCGATTTGGTGGATTTTTTTTGATTTTTTCAGGTCTTTTTTTATTGACTTCAAAAAAGCCTTTTTATTTTAAGCCTTTCATTTAAGACGCTCATGAATCTGGCCTTTGGCTTCGCAATAACATTGCGTCACAAAAAGCCATGTTGTATGGATATACTCTAATGAGAATTAGTTTTCTGTTGGGATGAGTGAAGGGGATCTGTTGATGCAGTTCATTTCAAACATGATTATTGCGATGACGGCAAAACATGTCGGCACGGACCAATATGGCAATCGTTATTTTGAAGGCCGCAAGCCGCGCCGTGATGGCAGGCTCAAGCGCTTTGTCGTTTATGACGGCCAGCCCGAAGCCAGTAAAGTGCCGCCCGATTGGCATGGATGGTTGCATCATACCGAAGAAACACCGCCACCTTCGGGCGGGTTTGCGCGGCGGGGATGGCAAAAAGACCATCTGCCGAATCTGACTGGAACTGTTTATGCCCATCGCCCTTCGGGCCATTTGCTGGCTGGTGGCAAACGCAAAAAAGCCACAGGTGATTATGAGGCTTGGAAGCCTGAATAATTCTTTTAATTTTCTGTTGGTCGAAGGAGAGTATTGAATGTCACGCAACACCATTGAAACAGTTATGGGTGCCGTTGTTTTGATCGTGGCAGGCGTCTTTTTATGGATGGCCTATGCGGTGACCAATATTCAATCTTCAGATGGCACGATGATTACGGCTGAATTTGGCGGTATCGGCGGGCTTAATGTCGGTGATGATGTGCGTATTTCTGGCATTAAGATCGGCAAAGTGACAGACACTAATCTGAACGCTCAAACCTTTGGCGCGACAGTGACCTTGTCAATTGACCCCAGCATCAGCCTGCCAGCCGACAGCGCGGCACGCATCGCCGCGTCGTCTTTATTGGGCGGCAACCATGTTGAAATCTTACCCGGCTTTGAAGAAGACATGATCCCTTCAGGCGGGATGATTTATGACACACGTGATCCTGTTAATCTGACAGACCTACTTGGCAAAGCGGTATTTTCCGGTGGCAGCGGCAGTTAATTTTTCACAACTCCATGTCAGAATTTTGACCGCAATCTCACATCGATTGAAGACGTTATTCCGCACGATATTAATAGCCAGCCTGATGGCGGTTTTCTTGCCCATCCCATTCAGCCCCATCTCGCTTGGTATGGCCGATGACCAATGGTTGCGCGGCCAGACGGCTGAATTGCAAGCCCTTGATAAAATTACCGCCCGCATTTCCACCCTCACCGCTGATGTCGGCACGCCGTTTCGCTATGGCTCTTTGCAGATCGTGATTCACACTTGCACCTATCGGCCGCCGACCATGGCGCCTGAACATGCTGCATTGATGGAAATCCGTAATATTGACCATTTGGGGCAGGTGGGTGATGCGCCTATTTTCCAAGGCTGGATGTTTGCGTCAAGCCCGGGGTTAAACGCCCTTGAACACCCGGTTTATGATGTTTCGGTCGTGGCCTGTAAAAAAGACTGAACCATGGTGCTGTCATCATCATCAAGCGGCATACGGGCCTCTTGATCCAGGGCGTGTCCTAGCATGGATTTAAACGCCTCTCTGTCTATTTCAAGAACGCCAAATTGTTCCAGATGGGGGTTGGTAAATTGCGTGTCCAGCAAAGTAAAACCGCCCGCTTTTAGTCGTGCCATCAAATGCACCAGTGCAATTTTAGACGCGTCCCGTGAACGGCTGAACATTGACTCGCCAAAAAACGCCCCCGCCAGCGCAACACCATATAGCCCACCGACCAATTCGCGCCCCTTTTCTTTTTCGTGCCAAACATCGATCGAATAGGCAAAGCCCAATTTATGAAGCGCGATATAAAGTTGCCTGATCTGCGGGTTAATCCAACTGTCTTGGCGGGTTGCGGTGATCTCGCGACAGCCATCAATCACGCCTTCAAAATTTTGGTTGATGGTGACATGATAAGGCGCTTGCCGCACCCGCTTTTTTAAACTGCGGGGGATATGAACATCATCAAGGGGCAGGATGCCCCGCCATTCAGGATCAACAAAAAAGATGCGATCATCATCATGGGCCTCAGCCATGGGGAAGACCCCAAGGGCATAGGCTTTGATCAAGGTTTCAGGCGACATAGCATACATCATGCTATCTTGCCGCCTGATCCTGAAATGATCAATAAACAGATTGTATAGGGTCAGATCACTTGACCAAAGATGTTAGTCTTTGTTGAAAAATTCTTCTTCAAGCCAACGGATCGTGTAATTGCCGCTGATGATATCGTCATCATTGACCAAGCGGCGGTGCAGATCCAGCGAGGTTGGCATTGGCTCAATAATACATTCATCAAGCGCTCGCCTCAGCCGGGCCAGACAATGCTCACGGTCATCACCATAGACCACCAGTTTCGCGACAAGGCTGTCGTAATAAGGCGGGATCGAATAGCCTGAATAAAGGAAACTATCAACCCGAACACCAGGCCCGCCTGCTGGATGGAAATTGGTGACTTTGCCCGGGGTGGGGAAGAAGGTTTCAGGATGTTCCGCGTTGATCCGGCATTCAATAGCGTGGCCTTTGAAGGTCACTTGATCTTGGCTGACAGAGAGTTTTTCGCCCGCGGCGATGCGGATTTGCTCACAAACAAGGTCAATGCCGGTGATTTCTTCGGTGATCGGGTGTTCAACCTGCAATCTTGTGTTCATTTCAATAAAGAAGAACTCACCATTCTCATAGAGGAATTCCATTGTTCCCAGACCAAGATAGCCCATTTTGGCGGCGGCTTGGGCGGCGATCGCGCCAATCTCATCACGCTGATGGCTGTCCAGCACAGGCGATGGGGCTTCTTCTAGTAATTTTTGGTGGCGGCGCTGAACCGAACATTCACGCTCCCCAAGATGGATGACATTGCCATGGCTGTCGGCAACAATCTGGATTTCAATATGGCGTGGATTATCAAGATAGCGTTCGATATAAACCGTATCATCCCCAAAGGCGGCTTTGGCTTCACTGCGGGCAGATGAAAAGGCCTCCGCCAGATCATCAGCGGTTGGCGCAACTTTCATGCCGCGGCCACCGCCGCCCGAGGCTGCTTTCACCAGAACAGGATACCCGACTTCAGCCGCAACCCGCTTGGCATCTTCGACGGTATCCACCGCGCCATCAGACCCAGGCACCAAAGGCAAGCCGCTTTCCGCGGCGGTGCGCTTGGCTTCAACCTTATCACCCATGGCGGTGATATGTTCAATCCGCGGGCCAATAAAGGTCAGTCCATGGGCATCCACCACCCGCGCGAAATCAGCATTTTCTGATAGGAATCCAACCCCAGGGTGGATGGCATCCGCCCCGGTGATGACCGCCGCTGAAATAATCGCTGGCACATTAAGATAAGATTCAGCAGATGGCGCGCCACCAATACAAACGCTTTCATCCGCCAAACGAACATGCATAGCATCGGCATCAGCGGTGGAATGCACGGCAACGGTTTGAATCCCCATATCGCGGCAAGCCCGCAACACGCGTAAAGCAACATCACCACGGTTGGCTATCAGAATTTTTTTGATCATCAGCAAAACTTTCTTAACGCTTCAAGACGAAGGATCGACAGGTGGAAAACAGAACAGCGGTCCTTATTCCACAATCACCAAGGCTTCACCGTATTCAACAGGTTGGGCATTGCCGACAATGATCTTCTTCACCACCCCTGCTTTTGGCGCGGTGATCGGGTTCATCACTTTCATGGCTTCGATAATCACCAATGTCTGGCCTTCTTTGACCTGATCACCTTCATTGATGAAATTGCTGGCCCCTGGCTCAGGCGCTAAATAGGCGGTCCCCACCATCGGCGATGTTACAGCACCGGGGTGATTGGCGGCATCAACTGGGGCATCTTCAACCACTGGGGCTGAAGCGGCAGCAGGGGCAGCAACAGGGGCGGCAGCAACAGGTGCGGCGGCAACAGGTGCGGCAACACCAGCGGCACGCGAAAGTCTGATGCTAACGTCATCTGTCTCATATTCCAATTCAACCAAACCAGATTGATCCAAAATATCAGCCAAATCCTTTACCAGTGTTACCCCTGAAGATTTTGCAGCGGCTTTGGATGCAGTCGCTTTTTTAGTGGTCATATTGAACGCTCCTTAAATATGATCAGCAATCGCGTTGATTGCGAGACGATAAGACGTGGCTCCAAACCCAAGAATAACTCCTGTGGACACGCTACTCAGATAAGAATGATGGCGGAATTCTTCGCGCTGATGAATATTGGAAAGATGGACTTCAATGACAGGCATGTTTTCAACCATGGCCAAAGCATCATGCAAAGCAACAGATGTATGGGTGTAGGCGCCGGCGTTAATCACTATGCCAGCCAATTTATCATCAATGGCTTGATGGATGGCTGTGGTCAGCTCACCTTCGATATTCGACTGCATAAAGCGGCAGGTCATGCCATGCTTTTGGGCTTCATTTTGGCATAGGGCTTCGATATCAGCCAAGGTGGTGGTGCCATAAATTTCAGGCTCACGCATCCCAAGGCGATTTAAATTGGGCCCGTTCACGACCAGAATTTCAGGTTGATCTGACATATTCATCCTCTTGCGCCATCACTATACCAGCCGAAGTCAGTGCTGTCATGGGGTTCTCGCATCTCACCTTGTGATGGGGGCTTTTCTGATGGGTGACGTTTATTTTGCTCTCGCCCGTTCTTCGGCAACAATTTGCGCCATTTCTTGGCTGCTGATCGCCCCGGGGACAACGGCATTACCAATGACGAAGCCAGGTGTGCCTGAGACTTGGATGGCTTGCGCGGCTTGACGAATAGAGGCAAGTTTTTCTTCAATCTCACCCTTGGCGATAATGGCATTAATATCATCGCGGTTTAGGCCAGCATCACGGATGACTTGGTCAAAGACACTGTCATCAAGGCGGCCTTGCCATGTCATTAAAGCGGTATGGACCTCTTCGAACTTGCCCAATTCTGCCGCCGCCATACTGATCTCAGCGGCTTGTTTTGATGACTCGGAAAGAATAGGAAACTCTTTAATCACAACACGAATGTTATCATCGGATGCGATTAGCTGTTGAACGTCATTAAAAGCACGTTTGCAATAGCCGCAATTGTAATCGCTGAACTCATAGATCGTGAAATCACCGTTAGGGTTGCCCAAAATAGTTTTGCCATCATCCAGTTTGACCAGATTTACCCCTTGCTGGCGTTCTTGTTCGGCACGTTCCATATTATATTGGGTTACGACTTCTAAAATCAGCCCGGGGTTGGCACGGATATAGGCTTCGATTTGGCTGTCAACATTGCCTGTGGTGGTGTTATTTTGATTGTTGCTGACCATCCCAATGGCGACGCCTGCGCTCAACACACCCGCCAGCATTATTGGCAGGAGAGCCGGTGATTTTTTAACGCTATCTTGCTTTGCAGGGGCTGTTTGGGCGGTGGCTGTTTTAGCCTTGGTTTTTTTAGCCGTCGCTTTTGTTGCTTTTTTCGGTGCCATGATTGTCCTAACTTAAAATTAAACGTTCACTGTGATCA
>WTHX01000153.1 GCA_011522975.1 Alphaproteobacteria bacterium
CCATGGCGGATTAACTGGTTAATCGTCGGCATACCAGACTCTTTCCCATCATGTTTTTAGCCAAATCCCAATCCAAACAACTTGGATCGTTTTTTCGGCACTCACTACCATCCTTGCGGATGAAACCTAAACCCGAGGCCGGGTTACATCTTTATATTCTGACTTCAGTGTCTGTAAGGGTCATGCCCGTACACCACCTGAGCCTTTAAAGATGGGCGGAAACTATAGTTTTCCGACCCAACGGTCAAGGGGAAAAGTTATTCCCCCGTCATTTTTTGTTGCAAGCGTATATTGCACAAAAAAACCCCAGCAGTTCAGACGCGAAATGCTGGGGTTAAATAAGTCTTATTCTGAGGCGATTTCTTGATCAGCCTCAGTTTCAGTCATTTCTGCTTCGATGGCAGCGGCCGCTGCATCCAATTCGGCCTGACGTTCATCTTGCAGGGTTTTATCCCGTGATGCCGCGATAGACTTCAGGCGAGACATGACAGAGCCTGTGCCGGCAGGAATCAGGCGACCCACAATAACGTTTTCTTTCAAACCGCCCAATGAATCTTCCTTGCCAGAAACAGAAGCCTCAGTCAGGACACGTGTTGTTTCCTGGAACGATGCCGCTGAAATGAATGACCGTGTTTGCAGTGATGCTTTGGTGATCCCCAAAAGAACAGGGTTGCCTTTGGCTTCTGCTACACCTTCTTCACGGGCAGCAAGATTGGCTTCCTCAAATTCTTCGCGGTCAACCTGCTCACCCACCAGCAATGTGGTGTCGCCAGCATCGGTGACTTCGATCTTCTGCAGCATCTGACGGACGATCACTTCGATATGCTTATCGTTGATCTTCACACCCTGCAGGCGGTAGACGTCTTGGATTTCCTTAACAAGGTATTCGGCCAGAGCCTCAACCCCAAGGATATTCAAAATATCATGCGGCACAGGGTTACCGTCCAACAACAGATCACCACGGCGAATCACATCACCTTCCTGAACGGCAAGCAACTTGCCTTTCGGGATCATATATTCTGTTGCGGCTGTTTCATCATCCAATGGCACAACACGGATACGACGCTTTGTTTTATAGTCAGCGCCAAATTCAACACGGCCATCAGATTCACTGATAATCGCATAGTCTTTTGGCATGCGGGCTTCAAACAATTCCGCCACCCGTGGCAGACCACCAGTGATATCTCTTGTCTTTGATGATTCACGCGGGATACGTGCCAAGACTTCCCCTGCGGCAACCATCGCCCCGTTTTCAACGGAAAGAATAGCCGATACAGAGAGGAAATACCGAGCCTCAAGACCGTTGCTGAGGGTGAAGACTTCACCATCTTCATCACGCATGGTCAGGCGCGGACGCAAATCCTTACCTTTGGTCTGTGATTTCCAGTCAATGACCTCACGGTTTGAAATGCCTGTTTCTTCATCCGTGACTTCACGCATGGAAACACCATCCACCAGATCAACATAATGAACCCGGCCAGCAACTTCAGCAATCACTGGAATCGTGTATGGATCCCATTCGACCAAAACCGTACCAGCAGTGACTTTATCGCCATCTTTGAAATGCAGTTTGGCACCATATTGCAGACGATAGCGTGAACGCTCACGGCCTTGGTCATCGGTCAACAATAGATCAGTGTGACGGTTTTTGATGATGTCTTTACCATCAGGCCCAGTCACAACCGCAACATCAACCAATTTGATGATGCCATCGATTGGGGCTTCAATGCTGGACTGTTCAGCCCCACGCTGAGCCGCCCCACCAATGTGGAATGTCCGCATGGTCAACTGTGTGCCTGGCTCACCGATTGATTGCGCGGCGATAACGCCTACGGCTTCACCAATATTCACAGGTGTCCCGCGGGCCAGATCACGTCCATAACACGCCCCGCAAACGCCTGTTTTCGCATCACAGGTCAGGACAGAACGGATCAGGATGGAATCAATGCCTTCGTTTTCGATACGCTCAACATCTTCTTCGTTGATGATCATGCCTTTTTTGACGATCACTTCTTCAGAAGAAAGGGCGATAATGTCTTCAGCGGCTGTCCGCCCCAGAACACGTTCACCAATGCTATCGACCACTTCACCAGAATCGATCACAGGACGGATGTTCAGGCCTTTTTCAGACCCACAATCTGTTTCTGTGATGATGCTGTCCTGTGCGACGTCAACCAAACGGCGTGTCAGGTAACCTGAGTTTGCTGTTTTCAATGCGGTATCGG
Organism: Alphaproteobacteria bacterium; assembly: GCA_011522975.1. Lineage (GTDB taxonomy): Bacteria > Pseudomonadota > Alphaproteobacteria > Puniceispirillales > UBA1172 > JAGWAQ01. The sequence goes on from WTHX01000153.1 coordinate 2,226, forward strand.
CCAGACCTTTACGCGCACCGTGGGTTGAGTTGAAGTATTCCAACACGTTCAGGCCTTCTTTAAAGGATGAAATAATCGGTGTTTCGATAATCTCACCTGAAGGCTTGGCCATCAGACCACGCATCCCTGCCAGCTGTTTAATCTGAGCAGCAGAACCACGCGCCCCAGAATGGGCCATCATGTAAACGGAATTAACAGGCTCACCGGGGACGATGGTTGAGATAGATTTCATCATCTCATCCGCGACCTTATCGGTACAGCTTGACCAAACGTCGACCACTTTATTGTATTTCTCACCCTGGGTGATGAGACCATCTTGGTATTGCTTTTCAAAGCCTTTAACTTCTTGTTCGGCTTGATCTACCAAAGATGCTTTCAATTCAGGTGTGTTGAGGTCATCAATACCGAATGAAATCCCTGCTTCACAGGCTTTCTTAAAGCCCATGCCCATCAATTGGTCACAGAAAATCACGGTCTCTTTCTGACCACAATAGCGATAGACATAATCGATGACGCTTGAGATTTCTTTCTTGGTCATCAATTTATTGACCAATTCAAACGGAACCGATGAACTATCCGGCAGAATATTCGACAATTGAGCACGGCCAGGTGATGTTTCGATCACCTTATTGACACGCTCCTCACCTTCCCATGTTGAAATCCGCACTTTTACCTTGGCTTGCAGGCCAACATGACCGGCATCATAGGCCAGAAGCGCTTCATCAGGGGATGCGAAGATCATGCCTTCACCCTTTTCACCATCACGCATCAGCGTCAGGTAATAAAGGCCCAGAATGATATCCTGTGACGGCACAATAATTGGCTTACCATTGGCCGGGCTGAGGATGTTGTTGGTGGACATCATCAACACACGTGCTTCCAATTGCGCTTCAAGTGACAACGGAACATGGACCGCCATTTGGTCACCATCAAAGTCAGCGTTAAACGCGGTACAGACCAATGGGTGCAGCTGAATGGCTTTGCCTTCAACCAGAACAGGTTCAAAGGCCTGAATACCCAAACGGTGCAGTGTTGGCGCACGGTTTAGCATGACCGGGTGTTCACGGATCACTTCTTCAAGAATATCCCATACCTCTGGCCGTTCTTTTTCAACCAAACGTTTGGCGGCTTTCACCGTTGTTGAGAATCCATAAAGTTCTAGCCGTGAATAGATAAATGGCTTGAACAATTCCAACGCCATTTTCTTCGGCAAACCACATTGATGCAATTTCAATTCAGGACCAACCACGATCACGGAACGGCCAGAATAGTCAACGCGCTTACCCAGAAGGTTCTGACGGAAACGACCTTGCTTGCCTTTCAGCATATCTGAAAGTGATTTCAATGGACGCTTATTGACGCCAGT
>WTHX01000078.1 GCA_011522975.1 Alphaproteobacteria bacterium
ATTTTACACCGCGTTCCACAGGCTCAAGCCCAAAGCCATCGCGGGATTTATAGACTTGCCCGAAAACCACCTGACGATGGCGATCAAGTTTGCGGATAACACGGCCTTCATAGTCGCCTGGCCCAATTAAAGTCAGGCGCGATAACACGCGGTCACCGATGGCAAAACTTTGCCCCCGCTTGCCCTTATTTTTTTGCCCCTTGTTGTTTTGACGGTCATTGATGATGATGATTTTCGGTAGTTCTGTTTCAATGGGTTCAGCAGGGATGGCAATCCCATCCCCATCATCATTAATCGCGGTGATCTCAACCACCATGACAGGCGGCAGATGATCAGCTCCGGCGATACGGCGACCATCAATGGCTTTGATCTCACCAATTTCTGCAAGATGTTTGAGCTGTTTCCGCAAAGGCGCGCGCAAATCCGCCGGCAAGCGAAAGGCTTTCGCCACTTCTTTGATTTTCGGCGGTGTCGGTTGTTCGTTGATAAACGCAATCAGCAGCGCATCATCGGGAAGGTCATCAAAACGGTCATCAGCCATCAAAAAAATCCATCATGCCGTTTTATGATGCTGATTTCTTTTTGGCGCGGCTCTTTTTAGCGGATTTTTTGGCCGCTTTTTTGGCTTTTGGTTTTGTTGCTGTTTTGCTGGCCGATTTTTTCGCGGCTTTTTTACCTTTTGGCTTGGCCGGGCCTTTGGCTTTTTTCGCCTCAATCAAAACAATCGCTTCTTCCAGCGTGATCGCGTCCGGGTCAAGCCTTTTGGGGATGGTGGCGCGGATGCCATCAACCTCAACATAAGGGCCAAAACGACCTGATTTGACTTTAATATCGCCGGCTTCCCCATAGGCGCCAAGGTTGCGCCCGGCTTTCTTGCCTGATGTATCGATCAATTCAACAGCGTGGTTAAGCCCAATGGTAATCACGGTATCATCAGCAGGAATGCTGACATAAGCATCACTGAATTTCAGGAAAGGGCCATACCGCCCAATGCCCGCGGTGATCATCTCACCATGGGTAGGGTGGATGCCAACCTCACGCGGCAGGCTTAACAAGGCCAGCCCTTTGCCAAGGTCAAGACTGGCAACATCCATATTTTTCGGTAGGCCAGCACGTTTTGGCTTTTTGGTTTCCGCATCCCCCAATTGAACATAAGGGCCATAAGGGCCTTTACGCACCATCACGGGTAAGCCTGTTTCAGGGTCTGTGCCAAGGGAGTAATCCCCGCCCGCAAGGCTAATGTCGTTTTGGTCTTCTTCATCCTGACCAATCTGGCGGGTGTATTTGCATTCAGGGTAATTGGAACAGCCGATAAACGCGCCATATCGCCCTAATTGCAGCCCCAGCGTGCCATTGCCGCAATGTTTGCATTGCCTGATTGGTGTGCCGCCATCATCAGAGGGGAAGAAATGGGTTTCAAGCAAGACATCAACTTTTTCAAGCACATCCCCACGGGTGAGTTCAGACGTGCCATCAATATTGGCTTTGAAATCACGCCAGAAATCAGCCAGCAGTTTCTTCCAATCCAATTTGCCATCTGAAACACGGTCTAAATCTTCTTCAAGCCGGGCGGTAAAGCCATATTCGACATAACGGTCAAAGAAACTTTCCAAGAAGGCGGAAACAATGCGGCCGCGGTCTTCAGGGGTGAAACGCCCGCGATCTTTGATGACATAATGGCGGTCCTGCAAGACTGAAATAATGCTGGCATAAGTGGATGGACGGCCAATGCCCAATTCTTCCATGCGCTTGACCAAACTGGCATCGGTAAAGCGTGGTGGCGGCTGGGTGAAATGCTGTTCAGGCAGTGTCGCCACAGTATCCAATGGCTCACCCCCTGCAAGCGGCGGCAGAAGACGATTTTCGTCATTCTCGCTCTGATCGCCCTGATCGCCCTGATCGTCTTTATCTTCACGGTAAACCGAAAGGAAACCATCAAAGACGATGATCGACCCATTGGCCCGCAGAGTGACCTTGCCATCACCATCAACAATATCCGCGCTGGTCTTATCCAGTTCGGCCGATTGCATCTGGCTAGCGATGGTGCGTTTCCAGATCAGGTCATAGAGTTTACGCTGATCATCATCAAGATATTGCACCAGATCAGCAGGCTTGCGATTGATCGCCGTGGGGCGGATGGCCTCATGCGCTTCTTGGGCATTGGCGGCTTTTGATTTATAGACCCTTGGGGTGGCGGGCAGATACCGATCGCCTTTCAAAGACACAATCTCACCACGGATGTCTTGGATGGCTTCTTGACCCAATTGCACGCCATCGGTTCGCATATAGGTGATCAGCCCTGTGGTCTCTTTGCCAATATTGATGCCTTCATAGAGTTTTTGAGCGACCCGCATCGTGCGGCTGGCAGAAAAGCCTAATTTACGGCTGGCTTCTTGCTGAAGGGTTGATGTCGTGAACGGCGGTTGCGGGTTGCGGCGGGTGCGTTTGGTTTCAATCTTACCAACCTGCAATTTTGACGATTGCACCATTTCAACCGCGGCCATGGCTTGGTCTTCGTTGCCAAGGCTAAGTTTAGACAGTTTTTCGCCGTTCAAATGCGTCAAGCGTGCAGAAAAACTGCTGCCATCTTGCTTTTTCAATCGGGCTTCGATGGTCCAGTATTCATCAGCGCGGAAGGCTTCAATTTCAGCCTCACGTTCACAAATCAGTTTCAGCGCCACCGATTGCACCCGGCCCGCAGACCGCGCACCAGGCAATTTACGCCATAAAACAGGTGAGATGCTGAACCCAACCAGATAATCCAACGCTCGCCGTGCCAAATAAGCATCGACTAATTCCGCATTGATCTGGCGGGGCTTGGACATGGCCTCAAGAATGGCTGATTTCGTAATCTCGTTAAAAACCACACGCTCAACGGGCATGCCTTTGATGCTCTTGGCTTGCTCTAAGACTTCATGCACATGCCAAGAGATGGCCTCGCCTTCGCGGTCAGGGTCAGTGGCAAGGATGAGTTTTTCAGCGCCTTTAACAGCTGATTTAATCGCCTTGATCGGGTCATTGCTGCGCGGCGACACTTGCCATTTCATGGCGAAATCTTGATCAGGATCAACAGAGCCATCTTTTGGCGGCAAGTCGCGAATATGACCAACAGACGCGATCACATTATAATCGGCGCCCAAATATTTATTGATGGTTTTGGCCTTAGCAGGGGATTCGACAATAACAACTTTCAAGCGGATCCTCCTTAATCTAAGTCCAAACTAAGCCGAAACAGGGCCAGTAATCAAATGAAAACAAAGTTATTTTTTGCTGATGCCAACACTGTTGTAGAGCCGATGAACACGATTGCCAAAGACGCGGGCGATCTCACCATCAAGTTCCATTTTCAGCAAAATACTTTGCACTACTGATGGTGACAAATGACATTGACGGATCAATTCGTCAACCTCCGTTGGTGTAAAACTTAAATTTTCATAGACGATCTGATACGCTGTATCCAGTTGATCTTCAAGGTTAACATACTGTTTTTGTTGATTATTTTGAAGGTTGCGATTGGTTGTGGCACGAAAGTTAAAACTGCTAACAATTGAGACAATGTCCTCAGCATTCTGCACAAGATGAGCGCCGTCTTTGATCAATTTGTTGCATCCGCTGGCCCGTGGATCAAGCGGTGAGCCGGGAAAGGCCATCACCCCAACCCCGCGATCAGCGGCATCTTTTGCGGTGATCAATGACCCTGATCCTGCATTCGCTTCTGCCACCACAACAGCTTGGCTGAGGGCTGAAATCAGACGATTGCGGATCGGGAACATTCGGGTGGTGGGCATGGTATCAAGCGGCATTTCCGAGATGATCAAGCCTTGTTCCTTGATGTGTTCATATAATCGGGTGTTTTCTTTTGGGTAGATTTTATTGACGCCGCCGGCCACGACAGCGATGGTGCCCCCCGCCAAAGCCCCTTTATGGGCGGCAGCATCTATCCCCCGCGCCAATCCTGAGGTGATGACATACCCATGGCTGGTCAATTGTTGGGCAAGCATTTCGGTAAAGGTGCGGGCATTGGCCGAAGCATTGCGTGACCCCACAATGGCGATGCTGTCTTTTTCCAATAAATGGGGGTGGCCAAATGTGGTGATACACCCGGGGGTGTCCAGATAATTCATAAAAATTTCAGGATAGCCATCTTCACCTTTGGCAAAGATTTGACCGCCAAGGCGTTCTGTTTTGGCAATTTCATCTTCAACTTCTGCTGCTGAAACAATCTTGGTGTTAATGCCGCTTCTTTTCATTATTTCAGGCATGGCGGCAATTACATCAACGGCAGTGCCAAAGCGCTGCAATAGGGTGCTAAATGTCACTGGCCCAATTTTATTGGAACGAATTAATCGGATTCGGGCAATTTTCTCAATCTGCTGCATGGCGGCAGTATAGGCAATTAATCTTAAATAACCGTTAACAGAAAGAGTTTATTTCCCAATCTTGGGTTCAGTGCCATTTAACAGGCGTTTGATATTGCTGTGATGGCGGCTGATGGAAAGCACCGCAATCAATGCTGATGCCGTGGCGAACGCCAAGCGTGAATCTTCTGCGGCCAAATAATAAATGACAATCGGGGTCAGCCCATAGGCGCAAATCGCCGCCAATGATGAAATGCGAAACAAAGCAGCGGTGATCAACCAAATGCCAATCATGGCAAGGCCAGACAAAGGGTGTAGGGCAATGATCACGCCAATCCCTGTGGCCACCCCTTTGCCGCCATTAAACCCCAGCCAAATCGGGAAACAATGCCCAATCACGCTGAAAACAGCGGCCAGACTGATCAAGACCGGATCAGCGGTCAGGCTGGCGGTGATCAAAACAGCCACCGCCCCTTTGCCAATATCCAAAACCAATGTCATGAAAGCGGCGAATTTATTGCCGGTTCTTAACACATTGGTGGCGCCGATATTGCCACTGCCAATCTGCCGCAAATCACCAAGCCCCATCAATCGGGTGATCACCAGCCCAAAAGGGATGGAAGCCAGGCCATAGGACCCGGCAATGGTCAATAAAACCGCGATCATGTCATTAAGCTCCGTCTTTGTAGATCATCTGGCCATTGACCCAAGTTGAGAGCACTTTGCCTTGAACAGGCTGGCCTTCAAATGGTGTGGCATGGGACAGAGAATGAAACGCATCACCGCGGATTTGCCAGCCGCGATCAGGCGCGATCACCACCAGATCAGCCGCCGCCCCAATAGTGAGTGTTCCGCCTTCAAGATCAAGCAAAGTCGCGGGCACGCTTGAGGTCAATTCAAACACCCGCATCAGCGAGATCACCCCTTGATGATAAAGCCCCATGACCAGCGGCAAGAGCGTTTCAAGGCCAGATGCGCCTGTCGCTGCCACCCCAAAAGGCAATAATTTGGAATCGCGGTCTTGCGGGGCATGGTCACTGGCAATGCAATCAATAGTGCCATCAGCAATCCCCGCCAACACGGCTTGGCGGTCTTCTTCTGAACGAAGCGGCGGCGATAATCTGAACCGCGTGTCATAAGCCATAACAGCAATATCATTCAGTGCAAAATAAGGCGGGGCGGTATCGCAGGTCACGCTCAACCCATCATTTTTCGCCTGACGGATCAGGTCAATGGCGCGGGCGGTTGAAATATGGGCAACGTGATAGCGGCAGCCTGTCAGCCGTGCCAAAGCCAAATCCCGCGCCACCATAATTTCTTCAGCCTCAGCCGGGATGCCTTTCAGCCCAAGGCGGGTTGAATTTTCGCTTTCATTCATCTCACCATCACGCGCCAGCGAGACATCTTCAGCGTGCTGAATAATCGGCTTATCCAACATCGCGGCATAATCCATAATCCGCCGCATGATCAGGCTATCGGCTATTGGCTTGGTGGCATTGGTAAAGCCAACCGCGCCTGCTTCGGCCAGCAAGCCTAATTCGGCCATGGCTTGGTCTTCGAGACCTGTTGTCGCTGCGCCATAAGCGTAAATTTTCGGGGTGGCGGTTTGATCATCTCGATCAGAAGCATGGAGACGATTACCCGCCATCAACACAGCAAGGCTGTCAGGATTATCCAAAACAGGATTGGTGTTCGGCAGGCATACCATCGCGGTGATGCCGCCCGCGCCAGCAGCTTTCGCAAGGCTGGTGGGGCTTTCCTGATGGGCATAGCCAGGGTTGCGCGATTGCACCCGCATATCAACAAGCCCAGGCGCAAGAACAGCCCCTTCAGCCTTGATAACGGTCGCATCTTTCGGGGCAGGGCCAATTTTTTGTGGCGCGCCCATATCTGCGATCACCCCATCTTTCACAACAACAGACGCGATATCATCAAAACCTGATGACGGATCACAAACATGGATTTGGTCAAAGAACACTGTCGTCATGCCGAAGACCCTTCTTTGTTGTTTTGATCCAATTGCGCGGCAACCGCCTCAAGACAGGCCATGCGCACAGCAACGCCCATATCGACCTGCATGGTAATCAGGCTGCGTTCATGGTCATCGGCCAGCGCGCTGTCAATTTCAACGCCGCGGTTCATCGGCCCGGGGTGCATGATCAGGGCATTGGGGGCGGCCATCGCCAATTTTTCTTTGTTCAGCCCAAAGAGATGGAAAAATTCACGCTGGGATGGTGTTTCCGTGCCTTGCATGCGTTCGGTTTGCAACCTGAGCAGCATAACAATATCAACGCCTTCGATGCCTTCCATCATATCGTGGTAGGTGGCGATGCCCATATCCTCGATCCCACGCGGCAGTAACGTGGCGGGGCTCACCAGTCTAATTTCTGCGCCCAATGTCGCCAGAAGGTGAATATTGGATCGGGCAACACGGCTATTGGCGATATCCCCGCAAATGGCGATTTTTAGCCCGGCGATATCGCCAAGGCGGCGTTTGATCGTCAGCGCATCCAACAGCGCTTGGGTGGGGTGTTCATGGCGGCCATCACCGGCATTGACGATCGAGGCATCAACATGGCGGCTCAACAACAGGCTGGCGCCAGAGTTTTGATGTCGGATCACCAGAATATCAGGATGCATGGCATTCAGCGTTGTCGCCGTGTCCAACAGGCTTTCGCCCTTTTTAATCGATGAGGTGGAAACCGGCACATTAACAACAGATGCGCCAATTTTGCGTGCCGCCAGATCAAATGACACTCGGGTTCGGGTGGAATTTTCAAAGAATAGGTTAAACACGGTCTTGCCCTTTAAATGGGTCAAAACCTCACCTTTCGGCAGATCAGCAAATTGATTGGCGCGCTCAAGAAGGCTCTCGATCACCGGCCGTTTCATGCCTTCGATACCAAGCAGGTGATGACCATTTAAGGAGGCAAATAGTTGAGGGTCACGGGCGTTTTCGATGCGCCGCTTAATCTCAGCGGCGGAGACAGTCGGTGCTGTTGCGACGCCACTTTTTGACACAAGATCAGAACTCATGGCCCTCTTATTAATCCATTGCGCCCATCAGGTCTAGTGCTGATTGTAAAATCCATGTTGCGGCAAGGGCGTCGCGCCGCAAATGTCTTTTCTGGCGCGTCATATCAGCATCGACCATGGCGCGTTCCACCGCCGCGGTTGAAAGCCGTTCATCTTGGAAGATAACGGGGAAATCCTGCAATTTCAGCATGGCATGGGTAAAGTCACGGATCGAATCACAGCGCGGGCCAGTCGTGCCATCCATATTCAAGGGCCAGCCGATCACCATGCCGCCGATATTGCCTTCGTCTTTGATCAGCGCGAAAAGTTTTTCCATATCTGGGGTAAATTTTTCACGCCACAGAATGGAATGCGGTGTCGCCACCTGCCATGACGCATCGCATGTCGCCAGCCCGATGGTTTTTTTGCCAACATCAAGGCCGATTAGCCTTTCGCCCATGGGAATATCATTTCGGAACGTCTCAATCTTGCATATGGTCATTTTGGATGCTATCAGTCTTTCTAAGTTTAACCCCTATATGCATAGAGCAAACGGTCATGTCTGTCGATAAAACTACTGTTTCGCGCGTTGCACGTCTGGCTCGTATTAATATTGATGATGATCGGCTTGAGCCTATGGCCCAAGAATTATCAGCCATCATGAGCTGGATTGAGCAACTTAATGAAGTTAACACGGATGACGTGGAGCCTTTGGCCAGCGTCACTGGTCATGCCCTGCCCATGCGCGAAGATGTGGTCAGTGATGGCGATATGGCGGAAAAGGTCGTCCAGAACGCCCCTGAATCCATGTCAGGCTTCTTTGTTGTCCCTAAAGTGGTTGAATAGGGGGCGATGATGACAGATCTGTTAAAAATGACAGCGGTTGAAGCCCGCGCGGCACTGGATGATAAATCAATCTCTGCCGTGGAATTGACCGATGCTTATCTGGCGGCGGCGGATGAAACCCAAGCGCTGAACGCCTATACCGAAATTACCCATGACAAAGCCCGTGAAATGGCGGCGGCATCCGATGGCCGTTTGGCCAAAGGTGAGGGTGGGGCGCTTGAAGGTTTGCCGATTGGCGTCAAAGACCTGTTTTGCACCATGGGTGTGGAAACCACCGCGTGTTCCAATATCCTGAATGGCTTTAAACCTGTTTATGAAAGCACCGTGACCCAAAACCTTTGGGATGATGGCGCGGTCATGCTGGGCAAGCTCAATTGTGATGAATTTGCCATGGGCTCGGCCAATGAAACATCAGCCCGCGGTGCTGTGGCCAGCCCTTGGACCGTTGATGGTGATGACCAAGATTATGCCCCTGGCGGGTCATCTGGCGGATCAGCAGCATCGGTTGCCGCTCATTCCAGCATCATGGCAACAGGCACAGACACAGGTGGGTCAATCCGCCAGCCCGCCGCCTTTTGTGGCGTCGTGGGGATTAAACCTACCTATGGCCGGTGTTCCCGCCGTGGGATTGTGGCTTTTGCGTCTTCTTTGGATCAAGCAGGGCCGATCACCCGCGATGTTGCGGATGGTGCGTTGATGCTGCAATCCATGGCCAGCCATGATCTGGGGGATTCCACCTCCGTTGCTGACCCGATGCCTAATCTGATGGCGGGTCTTGAAGATGGCATCAAAGGCATGACCATTGGGATTCCATCCGAATACACTATGGATGGCATGGACAGCCAGATCACCGCGCTTTGGGAAGAAGGCCGCAAATGGCTCGAAGATGCAGGCGCGACTTGTGTTGAAGTCTCCTTGCCGCATACCCAATACGCGTTGCCGACCTATTATATTGTCGCCCCTGCCGAAGCGTCATCGAATTTGGCGCGCTATGATGGCGTTAAATATGGCCAGCGTGTCGAAGGTGAAAGCCTTGATGATATGTATGCCAAAACCCGGGCGGCTGGATTTGGTGATGAAGTCACCCGCCGTATTTTGATCGGCACTTATGTGTTGTCCGCAGGCTATTATGATGCCTATTACCTGAAGGCACAGAAAACCCGCCGCTTGATTCAAAATGACTTTATCGATGCCTTTAAAAAGGTTGATCTGTTGCTGACCCCAACAACCCCATCGGCGGCCTTCCCGATCGGCCAGAAAGTCACCGATCCTGTGACCATGTATTTGAACGATATCTTCACCGTGCCCGCCAGCCTTGCCGGTGTGCCAGCGATGAGCGTTCCAGCAGGGCTTGCTGATAACGGCTTGCCGCTTGGCTTGCAATTGATCGCGCCATCTTTCCATGAAGATACATTGGTCAAAGCAGGTCGTGTTCTTGAAAAAGCAGCGGGCTTTACCGCCACCGCTAGCCGTGTTGCCAGTCGTGTTGCGGGCCAGTAAGGAGGAGAATGACCATGACCAATCATGAACAAACAAATCCTGAAAACAAAAATCTAGTCGAAGGCCGCACCGGGCTTTGGGAAGTCGTCATCGGGCTTGAAGTCCACGCGCAGGTGTCCAGCCAATCGAAATTATTCTCAGGCTCATCCCCGTCTTTTGGAGCAGGGCCGAATGAACATGTCTCGCTGGTTGATGCCGCCATGCCGGGGATGTTGCCGGTCATCAATCAATTTTGTGTGGAACAAGCGGTTAAAACTGGGCTTGGGCTGAATGCTGAAGTCAATTTGTTCAGCGTGTTTGACCGGAAAAACTATTTCTATGCGGATTTGCCCCAAGGCTATCAAATCAGCCAGTATAAACAGCCGATCATTGGCGAAGGCGTGATCACCATCGATTTAAAAGATGGCACCAGCCGCGAGATTGGTATTGAACGCCTGCATCTGGAACAAGACGCCGGCAAATCCATGCATGATCAGCACCCCAGCAAATCCTATATCGACCTGAACCGTTCAGGTGTGGCGTTGATGGAAATTGTCTCCAAGCCTGATATGCGGTCAGCCGAAGAAGCCGCCGCCTATGTCACCAAATTGCGGTCAATCCTGCGGTTCTTGGGCACATGTGATGGCAATATGGAAGAAGGATCGATGCGGGCGGATGTCAATGTTTCGGTCCGCCGCCCTGGGGATGAATTTGGCACAAGGACTGAGACCAAAAACCTCAATTCCATTCGCTTCATCAGCCAAGCGATTAACGCTGAGGTTGCCCGCCAGATTGAGATTATCGAAGATGGCGGCGTCATTGACCAAGAAACCCGCTTGTTTGACACGTCAACAGGGCTGACACGGTCGATGCGGTCCAAAGAAGACGCCCATGATTACCGCTATTTCCCTGACCCTGATTTGCTGCCATTGGTGTTTGAACAGTCTTGGGTGGATGGCATCAAAGCCAATTTGCCAGAACTGCCCGATGCGTTGAAAGCCCGCCTGATGGATCAATATGGGCTCAGTCCTTATGACGCCACGGTGATTGCCGAAGATTTGGAAACAGCCGCTTTCTATGAAAAAGTCGCGGCGGGGCGTGATGCTAAACTGGCGTCCAACTGGATGACGGTAGAACTTTTTGGTGCGCTCAATAAATTGGGCAAGACATTGGCGGAAAGTCCTGTTTCCCCCGAACAATTGGGGGCATTGGTGGGGCTGATTTCGGATGGCACGATTTCTGGCCGGATTGCGAAAGATGTCTTTGCCGAAATGATCGAAACCAGCGGCGACCCGGACGCGATTATCGAAGAAAAAGGGCTTAAGCAAGTCTCGGACACAGGCGCGATTGAAGCCATGATCGATGATGTTCTGGCCAATAACCAAGATAAGGTTGATGAATATCGCGGCGGTAAAGACAAACTCTTTGGCTTCTTTGTGGGGCAGGTGATGAAAGCCTCAAAAGGCCAAGCCAACCCCGGGGTTGTCAATCAGATGCTGAAATCCAAGCTGGACGGTTAAACGTCCAGCCAATCGGCCAGCCCATTGACGCACGCCACCACCGCATCACTGCGGGGGATGAAGGCTGGCTTTTGTGGGGCATCATGGCTGATGGTGATAAAGCCGCGATAACCCGCCGCCTCCGCTGCGCCGTAATCGGTGGCGGTATCCCCCACCATAATCGCCGCATCTGGGGCAATACCCGTGACGCGGCACGCCTCCAGCAAGCCATCACCATGGGGTTTACGGCCAAAGCCGCTATCGGCACAGATCACCACTTCAAACGCATGGTCGATATCCAGATCAGCCAGATTGATCAGCGCGCTTGACGTGTTGTCATTAGTCGCCACCCCCAACCGATAGCCTGCATCTTTCAGCCGTGTGATGCCGTTTTTGACCATGCCCATGGGCACAGTTTTGCCGCGCACCGCCTCCGCCATCAATTGCGTGACGTCATGGCGATAGGATTGAATATCCGCAAAAACAGGGGTAAGCCGTGGCTCCATGTCTTGCCAGACATCACGCATTTCAGCAAAAGTCCCCGCGGCAAACAGGCTGTTTTCCAAGATGATGCCTTCATCGGTTCCAGGCTTCATCATGACGCCGGCGGCGGCCAGAAAAGCATCACGGCTGGTGGCGCCATCGCAGCGGCCTTCCAGATATGCCCCCAGCGCGGCGATGGCCGGCAGCCAAGTGGCGTTTAAATCCAGCAAGACGCCATCTTTATCAAACATAATCAGCGTTTCATGGGGGGCGACCTGGGTGATGCGGTTGGTCATATCAGCCTCGGAAATAGGAAAAAAATTGCAGTCATCACCACGATATATGGCGATTGATGGGCTTATCCTAAAGCCAATGTAAAAAACCTTCAACAGATGGTTTGACAAGCGGTTGTCTTGGCGGTATTCAGAAGGGGCATACGCCGTGGGGAGTTTTCCCATACCCACTTTTTGCGGAGGGGTGGCCGAGTGGCTGAAGGCGGCGGTTTGCTAAATCGTTAAGGGAGGAAACTCCCTTCGGGGGTTCGAATCCCTTCCCCTCCGCCATTTCTTTTTTTATTTATGTTGGATTGCCCTTAACGCGACGTTATAGCGAGGTCGGCGATAAAGTTATGGGTTTTGATATGGATGAAAACAACGCCAAAACGCTCAAATATACCAAGACTGAATTATTCCAAGAGCAGAACAAATCCCAAGAACATAGATAATATTCATGTGACGTATTAAAAGCA
>WTHX01000164.1 GCA_011522975.1 Alphaproteobacteria bacterium
ATCAAACACTGATGCGATTATCATAAATCACTGCATCTATTCAGGCACATAGCGGGGGTAGGTTTTTTTGCTTTCCCTCGCCAATTCAAGGTCAATTTCTGCGGTTGCAAAAGGCGCATCTTCTGAGGTTGTGGCCAGCACATTGCCTTCAGGATCAATAATCCATGACAGACCGCCGAGATCTATCACTTCACCTGTATTGGTGTCTTCATTGAATGGCGCCCAAAGGTTTGATGATAGGCAATAAGCACCTGCGCAAATGGCGGCCACCCGCCCTCCTGCAAGCCATTTATCTTTTTCTGAATGCGGACTTGCCCGTGGCACACAAAGTACATCTATTTGCGATGAAGCGTATTGTCTTGCCCATTCGTAAAACCACATTTCCGTACAGATTTGAACACCTAAGCGCATCTCACCAGCGCGGATTGTGCTAAATTCTTTTGCGCCGCGTTGATACCATGTTTGTTCAAAATATCCAGGTTCATCCGGCAGGTAATATTTATCGCGCCATTCTTGGGCAGTATTTGTTTCTGCATCCCATAGAAAAGCCTGATTGTGCCAGTCGTTATTTTTGGCGACTCTAGGTCTTGTCCCAACAATGAAGTTTACGCCAAGTTTAGATAAGTTTTTGATATTGTCTTGGTGGGAAACCACAGCATCCCGCCAAACTTGTGGGTCAGGATTTGGGCTTGAGGCCAGCCAATTTGAAAAACACATTTCTGGCAACAAAAGAAAATCACTTTTAGCGGCCTTCAGATGCGTTTTTAAAGCCTTAAGGTGGTCGTCACGTTGCCCATCAAATGGGTTCATCTGGCAAACTGTAACTTTCATTAACACACCACCCCATCATGAATACGTCTGAATTAGCATCAAAATTAATACGACTATCTATTTAATTTAAAGCCATCCGGGCTTAAAGCCATAATAAATTCACCGTCAGATATTGAACCACGCAAAACTGCCGCAAAATGCAAAGGGCATTAATCTTCCAAGAGATAGCCAACCCGCCATGGCAGGGGGTCTTTGCCAACAATTTTAGCAATCGACACCCCAGGCTGAACATATTTGATCATATTTCTTGAAATCACCACACCATCTGTATTGGCGGTAATTGGCGTCCGCTTGCGGGCAAAACCTTGGCCATCCAAATCAATCAAATCTGCGATCACATCACCTTTTTTGACATTTGCCCCAAGATCAACACGATAGGCGATCAACCCATGTTGATCGACGCGCAATGTTTCCATGGCATTCAGAGGCGTTGCCGGCGGTGCCGATGGCGGCGATTGAACCTGATCTGTGATTAACCCTCTCTGAGCAAAAAACCCATAAAGGTTATCAGCATCGGTTTTATTGATTTTATCATCAACATCATGCTGGCCACGATATTCCAAAGTGGCCCCAAGTGGGAGCGCAGGCCATGCCGCATCGGGATAGCGGCGCGCAAGTTTAATCCATAACCCTGGCCAGACTTCATCAAATGATCCGCCGCCGGAGTCTTCTTCTGTCAGGGTTGCCGCCGCACCGACCCAATCCGACAGGTCTTGGAATTCAGGCATCAATTGCGGGGCAATAAAGATATGGTTCAGGGCTTCATCATCGCAATGAAGATCAAGCACCATATCCGCATCCATCGCTTCTTTTGTGACAGCATGGCGCAAGTGATCAATCGCGGTGACAGGCTTGAAATCGTCATACCAAGCGTGCAAATGACGCATGATAAGCGCTTTATTGGCATCAGGGTCTTGCCCCAATTGACCTGTTAAATCGCCGCTATGGGCAAAGAGCGCGGCATCAAGATCACGCCAATTGCGATTATAATTGACCCCTGTTTGCGGGTGATACCGGCCGCGATGGGTATGGAATTGCAGATGCGCCATCCCCAAAGGATTAACCATGGGCATGACAATAAATTCAGCGTTTAAACGGCCTTCTTGTTCTGCTTTTTCCAGCATGGGCAAGAGATGATGCAGGATCAACATCCCCGGTTGTTCATCGGCATGAAGCCCTGCTTGCATGAAAATTTTCGCGCCTTTGCCTTGGTCACCAAATCGATAATATTGCAAAGCGCATGTCAAACCAGGGGTATCACTGGGAATAGCAATAGAGTTGAGCATCACGTTATCCTACCGGATGAAGTTTAATTTAATCCGTGTTTGTTGTTTCATATTTGACGGCAAATGACGGTTCAGATGTTTATTGATCACGCCAAAAAGACCAATGATGACCAAGGTCAGCAGAATAAAATAAAGCCCAACAATAGGGTAAGGAACAAACGGATTAAATGTTTTATCCGCAAAATAACTGGCGTAATAAATCGCATCACCCTTTTGCTGCCATGCCGGAAACCCACTGAAAAAAACCAATGTTGTGGCATGAAACATGAAAATGGCTTCATTGGTGTATGACGGCCAAGCCAAGCGCAACATTGTTGGCCAAATGATGCGTTTAAATTTCTGTTTGCCGTTAAAACCATATGCATCAGCAGCTTCAAGATCTTGCGACGGCACAGCCCGCAACGCGCCATAAAATATTTCGCCAGCATAAGCAGATGTATTTAAAAACAACACCACCAAAGCCCCAAGCCAGGCCTTGGTCAGCAACCGCGTTTCAACAGTCACGGTCATGAAACCCAATTCAATATCAATGCCCAAACGCGGCAATAGCACGAATAAATCATAGGCAAAGAAAAATTGAATAAACAGCGGTGAGCCCCGAAAAATAAAAATAAAGCCACGTGACGGTAAGTTTAAAATTGGGGATTTGGCGTTCTTACCCAAGGCCAAGGCCGTGGCAAAAAAGAAGCCAAAAAACAACGCCACAACACCGAAATAAATATTCCAGATCATGCCTGAACCGATCAGGACAAACTGCTCACAAAGGGTGATGTCTGACTTCGGCAAAATCCTTTCGCCATAACCCAGTGAGCGCAATCCATAATCAGAGAGTGTTTGCAAACAAGACATTACGATCACCCTTTCCCAGCCATGGTGGCTTGCCCATGGGAAAGCCTGTGAGTGATCCAATCAAGGATTGATTGAGAGACATAGGTCAGCGACAGATAAAACACCATCAGCACCGCAAAATACCATGCCCGCCAATCAGGATGCGGATAGGTGAAAGCATTGGTTTTAAGCCCGCCAAGTTCCCTTGCCCAATAGACAATATCTTCAATCCCAAGCAAAAATAAAAGCGGCGTTGCTTTAATCAAAATCATCCATAA
Source organism: Alphaproteobacteria bacterium (assembly GCA_011522975.1). Taxonomy (GTDB): domain Bacteria; phylum Pseudomonadota; class Alphaproteobacteria; order Puniceispirillales; family UBA1172; genus JAGWAQ01. Next base: position 3,224 of record WTHX01000164.1, read on the forward strand.
ATTAGACAGGCCAGGCAGGGCATAAATCCACATTTGCGGCAATAGAATCCGTCTGAAGATTTGCCGTTGGGTCATGCCAAAGGCTTCCCCTGTTTCCAATTGTGCTTTTGGCACGGCGGCCATTGCCCCGGCCAATACATTGCCGGCAAAAGCCCCAAAAACAACTCCAAACGCCAGCAAAGCAAGGGCAAATCCATAAATCTCATGAACCCATTGATCGGCTGTACTCAGCGGCAATTTCGCCGCGCTGCAAACAACAAAATCATTACCCTGCCGAATGGGTGCCGTGACATCGGGGCAAAGCAACTGATGGCGCAAATATTCAAACGCCTGATCGAGCGCAATCGGAATAAACAGGAAAAATACAATATCAGGAACACCGCGGATCATCGCCAGATAACCATGCCCTAAGAGGCGAAACCCTAGGCGCTGGGACCGGCTGGCCACCGCCCCTGCAAAGCCAAACCCCATGGCAATAGGCGCCGCCAGCGCAATCAATAGCAACACCACCCCAAAAGACAGATAGAAGGACATATGCTTTGGCGTCGTGATGTAACAGGACAACCATTGCAGGCCTTCAATCAGACTTGGGTCAGCACAATAATTAAACATTACGTCTGTTCTTTCATTTGCTGATCAGGTTGATGTGACCTGATCTGGTCTTTGTGGTGATCATTTTGCTGAGGGGCAAAGGATTGCAACAGCGGATCACGTTGTCCAGTGATCACTTCACGCGCGCCAAGCCGCCCTGCAAGAGGGGCGTTGGTGACACCCGAATGCATCACCGCCATATAAAGCCCGTTGATCGCCTCACCTTCGCGGGATTGAACACGGCCAATTTTAGGCCGACCATCCATGGGCAAAGGCCGCTGTCCCAAAGTAAAATGATCAAGGCGAATCTCGCCATCATAATCAAGGCGGGCTGCCATTGCTGCCACCAATTTTTCTGCTGAAGTCTGCGGGTCTGGATCATCGTCAGCGGTCGCGGTGAAAGCACCGCCGATAACTAGACGGCCTGACTGATCTTGACGTGCATGGAAATCAACCCCCGCAACAGCATGCTCAAGCAATGGCGGCAGAACTTGGGTATAGGCCAATAACCCCAATGATGACCGCATGGCAAAATCGATATCAATACCGTTCAATAGCGGCGCCGTGCCCATCCCTGCCGCCAAAATAATTTCTTCCCCATCAATGGTCCCTTGATCTGTTTCAACGCCGGTGATGCGGTTGTTTTGGCGGATTAAGCGGTTGATTTTGACCTGCTGAACCTCTGCCCCACTTGCCGCAAGCATGGCATGGGCGGCTGTTCTGCCCTCAATTGCCAGATCATGACGCCCCACCCCTGCTTGATCAGGAATGCTGTTTAATTGAGGCAAAGCACGGCGGATATCAGCACCGCCCACCATGGACACATCATGCCCCCAATCCTGGTGCTGATGGATTGATTTTGGCAAAGCCGTTTCATCAAGATCCCAAATATAAGCCCCTTCAGCGGTTGCTTCTAACCCATCAATTTGCCTGATCATCTCAGGCCAATACCGCAAACTGGCCAACCGAAAATTTGCATAATCAGGGTCATCATCGGCATAACCATTGACCCATCCCCAAGTGCCTGAAGTGGCTTGCTTGGGATCACCCGGCAAGGCTTCGGCCATCACGACCAGATCATCAACACCATGGCTGCGCAAATGCCACGCAAAACTAGCGCCAATAATGCCGCCACCAATAATGATCATACGCTTTGTCATAATGAACCTTTAGAGCAAAATTCAAAAAGAGGGGGAAGATCACCTTGGCAATCTTCCCCGCGTCATCAATCAGAAATAACCAATTGATAAAATTTAAAATGTGTTGGCGTCATCACCAAACCACTTTTTGATCAGGGTGTTGAGCGAGCCATCCGCTTTCATTGATGTAATCGCCTTATCCATTTTGGCTTTCAATGCACCGTCAGATTCGCGGATACCCATACCAACACCGCCACCGATAGACACTTCACCAGCATTGGCCAAAGCACCATTTGATTCAGCGATGATCGGGTTCAGATAATCACCATCGGCAAGAACAGCGTCAGCTTCACCATTTTTCACCGCTGCAACGGTTTCTTCAGGTGTTGCAAATTCAACAAGTGTCGCGCCGCTATCGGCAACATAACTGGCCTGAATTGTTGATGTTTGCGCAGCAATCACGCCACCTTTCAGGTCAACAGATGCGCCTGACAAAGACATGTAAACAGATGGTGATGGCGGGAAGTAATCTTGGGTAAAGTCGATCACTTCATCACGTTCTGCGGTGATGGACATACCAGCGATGATGGTGTCATAGTTGCCTGACACGAGGTTTGGGATGATTGAATCCCATTCATTGACAACCCAAACGCAATCTAGATTGGCGCGCTTACACAATTCGTCACCAACTTCACGTTCAAAGCCATCAACTTGACCATTGTCGTTGATGAAATTGTATGGAGGGTATGCGCCTTCGGTGCCCATACGCACGGTTTCAGCCATTGCAGGGCCAGCAATAAATGCTGCAACCATTGCTGATAATAGAACTTTTTTCATGGTGATCTCCTCATTAAATACCATTAAAAAATATCGTGCTTTTGCACAGATAAAGGTTTTCCTTTGCGGATCAGAATTTCGATGATGCGCTTAGAAATTGTTTTAATCGGTCTGATTTTGGACTGCCGAAGATGTCTTTGCAAGACCCTTCTTCTTCGATGCGGCCTTCATGCAGAAAAATAACTTTTGAAGACACATCTTGAACAAGCGCCATATCATGGGTGACCAATAACATGGTTCTGTTTTCTTCGGCGAGCGTCTTGATGACTTTCACCACCTCTTGTTCCAATTCAGGATCAAGGGCTGAAGTAGGTTCATCAAAAAGCAAGACTTGTGGTTCCATTGCAAGGGCGCGGGCAATAGCGGCCCGTTGTTGTTGCCCGCCAGAAAGTTGCGCAGGGTAAAAATCAGCCCGATCAGCAATGCCAACTTTTTCTAATAACTCTTGCGCTTTTTTCATCATAACCTGACGGTCGTGGCCAAGCACCGTAACCGGGGCTTCGATTATATTTTGAATGATGCTCATATGAGACCAGAGATTAAACTGCTGGAACACCATAGACAGATGCGTCCGCAGCATCATCACTTGGTGCTGATCGGCAGGCTCTCTGCTGGTTTTTGTATCTTTCCAGCGAACCGCATCACCGTTGAAAATAATATCACCAGCATGACTTAGTTCGAGCAGGTTAATCGACCGCAATAAGGTTGATTTTCCTGACCCAGATGAGCCGATGATAGAAATCACTTCACCTTGATACGCGTCAAGGTCAACACCTTTCAGCACCTCCAGATCGCCATATTTTTTATGGAGATTTCGGATTTGAATAACTGGATCTGCTTGGCGCACGGCGATATCTCATTTCTCAAAACATGATGGGAATACCAATGTCATCCCATAAGAATTCTTAAATCATCTGCCCCATAGAAACAATATGAATTCAATTTTAGGGTTCACTTGCCCCAACCCACCGCGGACCATCATCCTAGTCACAGACAGCGGTTTTGTTGTCTACAGGTTTTAATGACAGTTATCGAAAATAATTGATCTTCAGACGCCCATACAGATAGATGCATAGGGGTGACGCTGGGTAATTTTGCCGTCAAATTCAAAGATATCGAGCATAGCGTCATAGCCTTCATCGGTAATTGCCATCGCTTCAGGCCAGCATCCCATTTGTTGATAGGCTTTGATGCATTCTGTCAGAACCGCTTCATCAATCTGAGGAAACAACGGCTTTTCGGTTGCCGCGATTTCAGCCGCCGGGGTGATAGCCATATAATGGCGCGTTCGGGCATAGGCACGGCAGAACGCCTGTCCTTCATCTGTGCGCAACCAATCGGGCATCGCGGCCAGGCTGGAAAACGCACAAGGCCCCACGATTGGCCCCAGGGCAGTGACGACATGGCCAATACCATCTGCTTCCAGTTGCTGTGGCGCTGGCCCTTGTTGATGGATGTACTGGCCTTGCCCTTGCCGATAGGCGGCGTCCATTTCTTTGGCATTGCCGGCATCAATCACATTTATTTTTGAAATATCTATGCCGGCTTTATGGCACGCATATTTGAACATGGTCATAGGCTGTCCGCCATGATGCACCAATACATCAGCCCCTTCCAAAGATGACCATTTGAAATCAGGTTCAGCCTCGCGGCCGGTCATGAAAAACCCATCCATATTATTGATCAAAGCAAAATGCCTTGGCTTGGGTTGAACACCTTTTTCTAAAGAGGAGAAGCCCTGACTAATTGTTGATTGAACAACTTGCGCTGTTCCGTTTTCAAGCGCCTCAAGGGCTGATACGCCAGGTTCTGCAACGCTCCAATCACAGTCCAAACCTTCTTCGGCAAGGAACCCCCCTGTCATGGCTGAAATCAAAGGTGAATAGAAGGCTGAAAATAAGGTGAACTGAATGTGGATCTTGGTCATAAGGAAACCCTTTTTGATGGATTGCTCTTTATAATTTAGACCATAACACAGATAATTCTATGGGCGGTAAATATGCGGCAGAACCCATCTTTTTAAAGAGTCGTCTTCTACAGGGTCGATGGGTTGCTTCAGCAAACGTGATTAAAGGGGTTTGAAATCACTTTTGATTGGTCGCAAATGTTAGCGATGCCCAGCGGGTTTGCCACACCGCACCCGACGTAGCGGGGCTTGGGTCAATCGCATCAAGGCTGACCGCATCAACCAGATAAATATATCCGGTTTTGGTGGTGATCTGAAGGCGGCCATCCGCATCTGTTTTGTGATGCGTCACCTTAACATTCTCTACCTCTCCCTCAAGCGGCCTTGCAAAAGTCGTGACAAAAGCATCCGCCCAAGGGCTTCGTTGACGATCAAACTGCAACACCATCATGCCATCACCATCACAAGGTTTGGTAACAGCGGTAATCTCAACCGCCATACCAAGGCGGCGGTCACCTCCTTGACATGACCCAACTGTAATGATGCTTTTCGCATAGCGGCGATAAATTTCTTTAAATTTTTCTTCCGGCAAATCACGGTCCAGATGCCGGTGACCAGCCTCGGGATAACCTTTTTTTTCAGCAAAGGATTTAAACTTTTCCAAGGCCTGATAGGTGATCACTTTATCTTTTGTTTCATGGCGGATGATATGGATGCCGTTTTCATCTGGCGTGATTTTACCCGCGGGCATATCCCCCAAACGGCCTTTAATGGGGGTGATTTTATTCGGGCTTATGTGGTCAAATTGCTCAATGTCTTGGGGCAAGTAATATAGTGACAGCCCTTTAAACCTCTCCCCAATCTTGAGGGATATGGACGTGTCTTGGCCAGATTCGACGTTCCATTGTTCAGGCCAGATCCAAAACTCATGGGCTTTGGCTTGCATCGTCAAAACGAACCCAAGCATTCCGCTTAAACCTATAATTTTCAGGATCTGAAGCAATCTTTTGAACCACCTTTTCGTTGCTATGGTTATTTTAATTTATACTGTTATGATTAACCAACTTTTTAATAATTAAGTCACTTAGAATGCAATACCGTTTATCTTTCTTAAAAATTTTCCTTCATGTCAGTTTACTAAGTTTCCTTATTTATTGCACCGGCGTCTTTAATTTGCGCGCCCATGAAATTCAACCCATCATTGCCGATATTTCGATCATCGAAGATGACGTCCAGATTGATCTCGCTCTCAATATTGAAATACCTTTATCCGAAATTGATGCCAGTCTTATAACGGATACAAACAACAGCAAATACGCAGATGTTTATGACGCGCTCCGCCAATTGAACAGCGAAGAATTAAAGACTGAAATTCACTCCAATGCCGAAACTTTTCTTGATAAAGTGAAACTCTTGGTTGATGATGCACGTCTGCCATTGAAGATATCAGCCATTTCAGTCGAGGACGGTGTTGATCTTTCGTTGCCGCGGCGCACCACATTAACGCTGATGGCGAAATTGCCTTCCAATAACGCCCCTGTCGTGGTTGGGTTTGATAAAACCCTTGGGGCTTTTGCCATCCGCCAACAAGACCCATCGATTGATCCCGATGACCTTTACACGGATTTTATGAATGCAGGTCAATTCAGCCAGCCGATCCCTCGCGGCGGAAAAGTTGAACGGTCTTGGCAAGAAATTACAAGCCAATATATCGTCTCAGGAATCGCTCATATCATCCCCAAAGGGCTTGATCACATCATCTTCATAATGGGGCTGTTTTTCTTCTCGCCAAAATGGCGGCCTTTGCTGATGCAGGTCACGGTCTTCACCCTGGCCCATAGTTTCACCTTGATCCTCGCGACTTTAGGATTGATCAGCATATCAGCATCAATCGTTGAACCTTTGATCGCCTTGTCGATTGTCTGGATCGGGATTGAAAATGTCATCCGACCCAAAATTGGCGTCAGCCGACTGGCGGTGATCTTCACCTTTGGACTCTTGCACGGGCTTGGGTTTGCCTTTGTTTTAGGCGAAGTTGGTCTGGCGGGCTCCGCATTTGTCATCAGCCTTGTTGCCTTTAATATTGGTGTTGAGTTGGGGCAATTGTTGGTCTTAGCGCCGTTATTGGTGATGGGGGCTTTCATCGGCCGCCATGCCAAATACCATCAGCGGGTCGAAGTGCCGGTGTCCAGCATGATCGCCCTGATTGGTCTGTATTGGTTTATTGAACGGGTTTTCTTGGGCTAATTTGTGTTCACCCAAATGGCCTCATCTTCAAACGAGTTGCTTGAGCCATAAGGCGCACCCTAAATTTTTGGAAAATGGAGCGGGTAACGAGTTGTGTTCCCCATACACAGCACCAATGCCCCACCTGAAGTAGGCAATATCAATAGGTTACGGAACTGCACTTAACTGTCAACAGGCACGAGTTTTCATGAGGAGATGTTAGGGCATTATATGCGCATCCTGTTACACAGATAGGGGTTATTTTCGCCAATTAGATTTTACAGTGTTTTGAGTTTGCTCAAAGGCATCAATAAATTTAGGACTTCTTCCTATATTGCCATTTTCGTTAGAACCACGAATGCTCTTTCCTGTGATATGCAATAATTCATACCAGTATTCAGGGTATTGAGTATTCAATGCATTAATAATGCATTTTGAATCAGCAGACAGCACTTCTAAATTAAAGCCTCTTCGTTCAAAACTTACCTTCAAAGCATCCACTATTGGAAAAGTTGGATAGAATTTTCCTTTTTGTGAAAGAAGTTTAACCCCACACTTTTTTTCAACTAAATTAGCCGTTTTCTTCTGGACTTCATAAGACACATCATTGCCTCTGGTATTTATATCTCCATTGTTTGTTATGGCATCAATAAATGCTATTTTTCCGGCCTTTACAGTCGGCGGTATGCTGTAAGCGTATGTAAGTAAATCAACAGGGCTACCATGTTTCAAAATTGTTGTTGCTCTAATTAAGCCAATTAAATTCTCTTTTTCTTGGCCAATATCTAATACTTCATTGTCCCAAACATTCCTTCTTACAAACTCATTTGGAAAACTGAGAGGGTTTTGCGGATTAACAGAAAATCCATCTTTATTTTGAACATATTCCTGCACTTTTACCGGTGCGTAATTTAACACATTTATTACAATTCCTGACCATGCTTCTTTTACACTGAGGTTTGTGCCTGACCTTAAATCCCAAGCAACCAGCTTTGTCTTTCCATCATGGTTAACCGGATTGACTTCCCTATTTGTCCATTCATCAAATGTTGCATTACCTCTAGAGTTATCCACAGGAACAATTCGTTCACCCTGACGAACATAGACTTTAGGTCTTCCCTGAAGGAAGGGCGTTAAACTGCTGCATGTTAGATAATCATTACCCTTCCATTTAAACACTGAAAACAGTGTGCACCAATCCGGCATAGTTTCGCCATCTTGCCTCTGTGGATTTACTTGCTGAACCTTTTCACTCACATCAATGAATTTTGAACCTGTCCATTCTAAACGCTGAATATACCTGCCCCGCCAATTCATGTCTGTTTCTGCTAGTGTTGCAAAAAAGGCTGGAGTGTCTGAGTTATCAAGAACCACTTCGCTATAGCTTGGATTTCTTTTCATCACCTTTGGGGCGTCTATGAACTGTTTAGGACTAAATTTTCCATTGAGGTTGATTTCAAAAATATCCAAACCTGGTTTTGTTTTATGATGGTATCCGCGCCCTCCAATAAAATAGAAACTTCCATCAATCTTCATTATATTGCCGGCATCAAAATAGGGCTTCTTGCCGAACGATTTGCTCTTAAAGTCTATCTTTTTTCGTTCAAATTCATTTTTATTTTTGGATAAGAGCATGTAGCTATCGTTGGTGTATTTTCCTCCACCGCATTTATCTCGCTTAATGTATGGGCTGTTGATAACAATATGGTCTAAACGACCATCATTATTCAGGTCGGCTGATGCTAGTCCGTGGGAGTAATCATTGACATTATATGGCTTAGTTACACTAGTTATTTTTCCACCATTAAATGAGATATGCCAATTAGGCGCCCCACAATTAGGGGCATGCCCGCCATCTAAACCGTGGTCAGCTACGAAAAGTTCAACTTCACCCGTTATCGGATTTTTTGAACCTACCGCCCTTCGTGGCCAATGCAATTTTGGTAATTTATCCTGAACTGCATAGTCTATTTGGTATGACTTTTTGTTATCGTCCCAAAAGAATATCACTGGCTTCACGAACTCGGTTTGACTGTGTAGATTAGTTTTCTCATCATTGACTGCAACGCCAAAAACTAAATCGTCAAACCCATCATCGTTCAAATCAAATATTTCATATAACCCCCACGTCAGAATACCATTTCCATGATATCCAGTGGCTTCTCGCATGTTTTGCTGACTGGGATTGGAGTTGGAGAATTTAGCATAGGCATGTGAAATTACTGCAAGAGAAAGGATAAGAACACTCAATAATCTAAACATTTAATCACCAAATAATAATCAGCTGTAGGATTATTATGATTGGATAGTTGTGTATTTGTCTAGCAGTCTAAAATTATGGACAGACTGATGTTCATATCGTGCCTGTTGACAGTTAAGTGCAGTTCCGTAACCTATTGAAATTGCCTACTTCAGCTGGGGAAATGGAGCGGGTAACGGGAATCGAACCCGTGCGTTCAGCTTGGGAAGCTGACAG
>WTHX01000073.1 GCA_011522975.1 Alphaproteobacteria bacterium
GGTTGCGCTCAACACCCCGGTGAAATGGGGGGGATGTGGCCAAATTTTGAAGATATTCCCCATATCGAATTGATCATGCCGCCTCAAAAAAACGGGGCATCAAAGGGGTGAAAGGATTGGGGATTAAACCGTGCGGGATGCGGCGAATGCGGCGGTTTCAATCAAGGCATCACGGGCAGGGGTCGCGGGTAAATCCGACAAACACGCCTCCGCTTGTTCGGCATGGCGGCGGGCTTCGGCCAGCGCGCCTGTGATCGCCCCATGGGACTGCATCAAGGCTTGGGCATGGGCAAGATCGCCATCACGGATATCCCCGTCGCTAATCGTCCGCATCCAAAAGGCTTTTTCTTCGGCATCGCCCGCGTGATAGGCCATCATCACCGGCAGGGTTGTTTTGCCTTCCGCAAAATCATCGCCTACGGTTTTGCCCAAATCCCCTTCATCGGCGTGGTAATCCAACGCATCATCGGTGATCTGAAACGCGATCCCCAAGGCCATGCCATAATCTTTCAAATTGGCGGTAAGCGCATCACTGCCATTGGCGATCATACTGCCTGTTTCACTGGCGGCGGCAAACAACTCGGCGGTCTTGCCGATAATCACGCTCAAATACGCGTCAATATCGGTATCAGGCTTACCCGCGATCAGCATTTGTTCAATTTCGCCTTCGGTGATGCGGGCCGATGCTTTCGATAACCGCCCCAGCACATCAATATGGCCTGTTTCCACCATCAATTCAAAAGCCCGGGCAAACAGAAAATCCCCCACCAAAACAGAGGCTTCATTGCCCCAAATCGCATTGGCGGTTTGGTTGCCCCGGCGCATATTCGATTCATCAATCACATCATCATGCAATAAGGTTGCGGTATGGATAAATTCCACCGCCGCCGCCAATTTGGCCGCGCCCTCCAGCGATCCTTCAGGATCAGCCACCATCGCCCCTGCCAGCGTCAGCATTGGCCGGATGCGTTTTCCCCCCGCAGAAACCAAATGCCCCGCCAATGTCGGGATCAAGTCAATATCACTTTGCATCCGCGCAACAATGATGCGGTTGACCTCAACCATGGCGGTTTCCGTCAGGCTTAAAATCGGGTTGAGTGATGGCGCGCTTGGCATGATCGACCTTTATCAAAAAATCCTAGGCTTCATATGGCATGAATACCTGCTGAATAGAAGCCCCTTATGATGATTTGTGATGATTTCCCCCCAAAATACCATGCAACAAATTGTCTCCCTTAAATTGCCCTCCATAAATTTTTGGGCGCAAATTGTCATGCGGCGCAAAACAGCGTAAATATAAACCTATGAAAGATATTCTCACCATTATTGATCCTGTTCGGATTTCCTATATCGAAGCCTTGTTGAAAGATGCAGGGATCGCCTATTTCATCCGTGATGGCCATATGGCGGATTTATTGGGGCAGCGTAATGGGTTGTTCCCGCGGCGGCTGGCGGTGGATGATGATGACGCTATGCAGGCTGAACGCATCTTGCGCAATGCCGATCAATGGTTTGATGAATAGAGGCGATCATGACGCTTCCGCCTTTAAATGACGCCAGTTTAGATGACATCGTTCTTAATGATGCGGATGTAACCTTGGATGCGCTCTATGGTGGCGCGTTGATGCTCTATCAGCCGAAAAAAGGCTTTCGGGTGAACCTTGATACCGTCTTGCTGGCGGCGGCGGCTGATCGCCATGCCAGAAATACAATTGAGATCGGGGCAGGGGCAGGGGGTGTGTCGTTGGCTTTGGCGCAACAATGCCCCGATATGGCGGTTACCGCTGTTGAATTAGACCCGATGATGGCGGGTTTGCTTGCCCGTAATATCGCCATGAACAATCTGTCTGATCAGGTTGATGCTGTCATGGCGGATGGCCTTATGGATACGCCACCATGGGCATCATCTGGGGCAGGCCAGCATGACCAAGTGGTGATGAACCCGCCTTATCATGATGCCGCATCAACGCCTTCCATCGATATGCAAAAATCCATGGCGAAAGCCGCCCATGACCTGACCCCTTGGATTGATGCTGGGCGTAAAGCCCTCAAGCATAAAGGCCGGCTGGTGATGATCAGCCGTGGTGATCGGGTGGATCAAATCATCACGGCATTAACCCCCAATTTTGGTGAAATCACCTTACGGCCTATCTTTGCCCGCCCTGATGATACGCCGGCCAAGCGGGTGTTGATCAGCGCTCGATTGGGGGTGCGTGGCGGGGCTGAAATTCTGCCGCCAGTGACCATCCATGCCGATGAAAAAGGCGATGCGTTGACGCCGATGATGGCGGCGATTGAAAAAGGCCAAGCCACCATTGCCATGACCAGTCCATCCCGCCAGATCAAACGCCGAATAAAGTGACGTTAAAAATATGCCAAACAATGACGTCAGCATCTTGAATTAGGTGGCGGGAAGGCGTAATTCTAGATAATGATAAAATTCTTCAAAAAACTCTTTGGAAAATCTGATCCTGTCGTGCCTGTGTTGCGCTTAAGCGGCATGATCGCGGCATCCTCTGGCCCAAGGCGCGGGCTGTCCATGGCGGGGATGGCACCGCTGATCGATAAGGCTTTTGAAGTCAAAGGTGCGAAAGCCGTGGCCTTAGTGATCAACTCGCCTGGCGGCTCACCTGTGCAGTCATCATTGATCTATGACCGCATCCGCTATTTATCCCGTGAAAAAGATATTCCGGTGTTGGCTTTTGTCGAAGATGTGGCGGCTTCTGGCGGCTATTGGCTGGCTTGCGCGGGGGATGAAATTTATGTCAACGCGTCGTCTGTTGTGGGGTCAATCGGTGTTGTTTCTGCTGGTTTTGGTTTTGTCGATGCGATTGAAAAATTAGGCGTCACCCGCCGTGTCTATACCGCCGGCAAACGCAAAGTCATGCTTGATCCGTTTCAGCCGGAAAATGAAGGCGATATCGACCATCTTAAAACCCTGCAAAAAGATATTCATGATCAGTTCACCGCATTGGTGCGTCACCGCCGGGGCAGCAAATTAACCGCGCCTGAAGATGATCTCTTTTCGGGGGCGTTCTGGACAGGGCTGAAAGCGGTTGAATTGGGGCTGGCGGATAAGACCGGTGAAATACGTCAGGTGCTGAAAGAACGCTTTGGCGATAAGGTTCAGATCAAATTGGTTGAAGGCAAAAAATCCATGCTGGGGCTGGGCGGCGGCGCCAGTGGTGTTTTCGGCAAAGCAGCGCTGTCCCAAGATATGTCTGATACATTCGCTGATGCCGTGATCGACAGCGCGATCCACCGCGCCAATGAGATGAGTTTACGCCAACGTTTAGGGCTTTGAGGACGGTATGTTTACGCCAACAAAATTGATCTTTCTTGCGGTGATCTTAGCGGTGATCTGGTTTGGTTACCGGATGATCGAACGCCGCCAAGACACCGCCAAACACGAACGTGAAAAAACATCTTCGGATGCCACGGTTGATATGATTGAATGTAAAAAATGCGGGGCTTGGGTTGATGCCAAAGAAGGCTGTTCGATCTGCGGTTGAAGCCCGCGTCCTGTTGCTATATGGTGCGGCCATAGTAAAGCCTTTTGGTAGAAATCAATGACAAGTTCATCATCCCTAGATCGCCGTAAAAGTTTTCAATCCATTATCCTGACTTTGCAACAATATTGGGCTGATCAAGGCTGCGTGATCCTGCAACCCTATGACATGGAAGTTGGCGCGGGAACATTCCACCCGGCCACCACCCTCAGGTCATTAGGGCCTGATGATGTCTGGAATGCCGCTTATGTTCAGCCATCACGCCGCCCATCTGATGGCCGCTTTGGGGATAACCCCAACCGCTTACAGCATTATTATCAGTTTCAAGTCATCATGAAACCATCACCAGCCAATAGCCAAGACCTCTATTTAGGGTCATTGAAAGCCATTGGGCTAGACCCGATGAACCATGATATCCGCTTTGTGGAAGATGATTGGGAATCACCAACATTGGGGGCGGCTGGATTGGGCTGGGAAGTCTGGTGCGATGGCATGGAAGTCTCCCAATTTACCTATTTCCAACAGGTTGGCGGCATTGATTGTGATCCTGTGCCTGTTGAATTGACCTATGGGTTGGAACGTCTGGTGATGTTCATCCAGGGGGTTGATAACGTCTATGATCTCGATTGGGATGGCGTGCCAAAGGACCAAGGCGGTAAAGTCTATGGTGATATTTTCCATGGCGCAGAGGTTGATTACTCGCATCATAATTTTGATCGGGCGAACACCGCTATGTTGTTCCAACATTTTCAGGATGCTGAAAAAGAATGTGCCAGCCTTTTGGGTGCGGACCATCCCCTGCCGCTTCCCGCTTATGATCAATGCATGAAAGCCAGCCATATTTTTAACCTCTTGGATGCCCGTGGGGTGATCTCCGTGGCGGAACGTCAGGGCTATATTGGCCGGGTGCGGGCGCTGGCCAAAGGCTGCTGTGAAGCATGGGTGGCGCAAGGCAAAACCAAGAATCATCCTGATCAAAAGGATCTCGCCAATGGCTGAATTATTCCTTGAAGTTTTTGGTGAAGAAATTCCGGCACGGATGCAGGTCGCCGCAGAACAGCGCATGGCTGAAACCTTATCGAAAGCCCTTAAAGATGCAGGTCTGGGCGGCGATGCGCCACGGTCATGGTCAGGGCCGCGCCGGATTGCGGTTTCAATCTCCGGTGTCGCCACAAGCCAGCCTGACCTGAATGAAGAACGCCGTGGTCCACGGGCTGACGCACCTGAACAGGCGATCGCAGGCTTCCTGAAAGGCGCAGGCATCAGCCGTGATCAGGCGGAAACACGCTCAACCCCGAAAGGTGACTTTCTGTTTGCCGTGATCAATAAAAAAGGTCAGGCGGCAAGTGATGTGATCCCTGATATGATCAGCGGGTTATTGGCGCAGTTTTCTTGGCCGAAATCAATGCGCTGGGGGCGGGGCAAACAACGCTGGGTGCGGCCCTTGCATCGTATCAATGTGATCTTTGATGGCAAACCTCTTGCGGGGACGATGCCGCTTAGTGATCAGGCGGATGATCAGATTGCTTTTGGTGCTCTAAGTTTTGGCCACCGTATGTTATCGCCGCAGGATGTGCCGCTGACCACTGGGGATGCCTATGAAGATGCGCTTGCACCGCATTTTGTCATGGTCGATCGCCAAAAGCGGATTGATCACATCACCGCAACCATGGCCGATATGACGGCCAGCGAAAACCGCGTGGTGAAAGATGACCAAGGCTTAATGGCCGAAGTCGCAGGGCTGGTTGAATACCCGCATCCGATTATGGGCACGATCCAAGATGATTTCATGTCTTTGCCGCAAGAAATTTTGGTGGTCTCTATGCGCAGCCATCAGAAATATTTTGCAGTGCTGGAACAAGATGGAAAATTGGCGCCACGGTTTATCACCATCGCCAATATGACGCCTGATGCTGCCCGTGATGATATGATTCGCGCTGGTAATGAGCGGGTGTTGAGCGCACGTCTTGCCGATGCTCGGTTTTTCTGGGATCAAGATCGCGCGGCACCGCTGGAAAGTGGCTTGCCACGTCTTAAAGGCATCACCTTCTTTGAAGGCCTGGGCAGTATGAGCGATAAAGCCGATCGCATGGCTAAATTAGCCGGTGTGATTGCTGAAAAAATTGGGGCTGATGTGAATGCCGCCAAACGTGCCGCGCTTTTGGCTAAAGCCGATTTAGTGTCTGAAACAGTCGGGGAGTTTCCTGAATTGCAAGGCATCATCGGCGGCTATTTGGCCGCATTTGATGAATCGGAAGCGGTTGCAACAGCCATCACGGATCATTACCGCCCTGAAGGCCCGCAAGATACTGTTCCTAGTGACCCGTTGACCATTGCGGTGGCGCTGGCGGATAAGATCGACACGCTGACCGGGTTTTTTGGTATTGGCGAATTGCCGACAGGGTCGAAAGATCCGTTTGCCTTGCGGCGGGCGGCATTGGGTGTCTTGCGGCTGGTGGCGCAGAATAATCTGGATTTGCGCCTGAATGAGGTTTTCACCGAAGCCACCAAAGGGTTTAGTTTTGAAAAATCATCTGATGAATTGCTGCCATTTTTGCATGACCGTTTAAAGGTTTGGTTGCGCGACCAAGGCATCCGTCATGATGTTGTCACAGCGGTTGTCCGCATGAATGACAGCCGCCATGATGATCTGGTGCATCTGATCAGCCTTGCCCAAACCTTGGCGGATGTATTGACCAGTGATGATGGCCAAGGCCTGATGGCGGGGTATCGCCGCGCCAGCAATATTCTCAGCGCTGAAGAAAAGAAAGACAAGGCGACTTATAACGGTGATGTGAATAAAGACTTGCTGCAAGGTGATGCTGAACAATCTCTCTTTAAAGAAGTTGTTACATTGTCTGAATACACCCTGAAATCCACCGATGATATGGTGGCGCAGATCAATCGCTTGGGGCAGTTGCGTGGGCCAATTGATGCGTTTTTTGACCAGACAACGGTCAATGATGACGATGCCAATATCAGGGTGAACAGGCTTAATCTTTTGGGGAAAATTCGCGGCTTGATGGAAATTCTTGCTGATTTCTCTGCGATTGAAGGTTGAATAATTGATCTAAACATAAGGTGATCAAAATGGAAAAATGGGTTTATGGTTTTGGTGCGGGTAAGACCGAAGGCAATGCCACCATGCGGGAATTGCTTGGCGGTAAAGGCGCAAACCTCGCTGAGATGAGCGAAATTGGCTTGCCTGTCCCCCCTGGCTTTACAATTTCCACCGAAGTTTGCACCTATTATTATGACCATGACCACAATTATCCTGACCAATTGGCCGGTGAAGTTGACGCAGCGATCGCGGCGGTTGAAGCCGCCACAGGGCTGAAATTTGCTGACCCTGAAAACCCGCTTTTGTTGTCCGTTCGGTCTGGCTCACGCGCCTCAATGCCGGGGATGATGGATACCGTCCTTAATCTGGGTTTGAATAATGACGTTGTCGCGGGTCTTGCCCAAAAGACAGGCGATAAACGTTTTGCGTGGGATAGTTACCGCCGCTTTATCCAGATGTTCAGCGATGTTGTGTTGGGCGTTGATCATGGCCTTTTTGAAGACGCGCTGGAGATGAAAAAAGATACCCGCGGTATTTTCGATGATGTTGATCTGACCGGCGATGACCTTGAAGAACTGGTCACGGAATATCTTGAAATTGTTATGGAAGAAACAGGCTCAGCCTTTCCATCTTCACCTAGGGATCAACTTTGGGGCGCGATTGGCGCTGTTTTTGACAGTTGGATGAACCAGCGCGCCATCACCTACCGGCGCTTGAATAATATTCCTGCGGCTTGGGGAACAGCGGTGAATGTCCAATCAATGGTCTTTGGCAATATGGGCGATGATTGCGCCACTGGTGTCGCTTTTACCCGCAACCCGTCCACCGGCGAAAATATGTTCTATGGGGAATTTTTGATCAATGCCCAAGGCGAAGATGTGGTGGCCGGCATCAGAACCCCCCGCAACCTGACCACAGCAGAACGGTTGGCAGGCGGCAATGATGAGATGTCCATGGAAGAAGCCATGCCAGAAGTTTTTGGGCAATTGGCGGAAACCCGCAAGATTTTGGAAAACCATTATCGCGATATGCAGGATATTGAGTTTACCATTCAACAGGGGCGTCTTTATATGCTCCAGACCCGCAATGGCAAACGCACGGCTGAGGCCGCTTTGCGCATGGCGGTTGAAATGGCAGAAGAAGGTTTGATCACTAAAGAAGAAGCGATCTTGCGTGTTGATGCCGCATCCTTGGATCAACTTCTGCATCCGACTTTGGATAAAAATGCTGAAAAAACAATGCTGACTCGCGGTTTGCCTGCATCTCCAGGGGCGGCATCAGGTGAAGTGGTCTTAACCGCTGATCAAGCCGAAGAACGCGCTGCCGCTGGCCATGCGGTGATTTTGGTGCGGCTTGAAACCAGCCCTGAAGATATTCACGGCATGCACGCTGCCGCCGGTATTTTAACCGCTCGCGGCGGCATGACCAGCCATGCCGCTGTGGTGGCAAGGGGCATGGGCCGGGCTTGTGTTTGCGGGGCAGGTGATGTGCGGATTAATGATGAAGATGGGCTGGTGCATATTGGTACTGAAACCATCAAAGCAGGGGATATCATCACCATTGATGGCGGTACAGGTGAGGTGTTCTTGGGCCAAGTTCCAACTATTCAACCGCAACTTTCAGGCGCGTTTGGCACCTTGATTGAATGGGCCGATCAATCCCGCCGCATGGATATTCGCGCCAATGCTGAAACACCGCTTGATGCGAAAACAGCGCGTGATTTTGGCGCCCAGGGCATTGGCCTGAGCCGGACCGAACATATGTTCTTTGATGCGGATCGGATCATTGCCATGCGTGAGATGATCATGGCAACAGATACGCCGGGCCGTCAGAAAGCCTTGGATAAACTCTTGCCTATGCAGCGTCAGGATTTCGTTGAATTATTCACCATTATGGCTGGCCTGCCTGTGACCATCCGATTGCTGGACCCGCCTTTGCATGAGTTTTTGCCTCATAGCGAAGATGATTTGGCTGCTGTTGCTGAGGCCGCTGGCGTCAGCATCCGCCAAGCCAAAGAACGGTCACTGAAACTGGCTGAAAACAACCCTATGTTGGGGCATCGTGGCTGCCGCTTGGCGATCACCTATCCTGAAATTTGCGCCATGCAAGCGCGGGCTATTTTTGAAGCCGCGGCGATTGTGCAAAAAGAGGGTGGTGATCCGATCATGGCGGAAATTATGGTGCCGCTGGCCGCGACATCCCGCGAAGTTGAGATTTGCAAAAAGATTATTGATGAAACCGCCAGTGAAGTTGAAAGCGAAACTGGCGTTCAATTCACCTATATGGTGGGCACCATGATTGAATTGCCACGGGCGTCTTTTGTCGCTGATGAGATTGCTCAAGAAGCGTCATTCTTCTCTTTCGGGACAAATGATATGACCCAAACATCTTTGGGCATCAGCCGTGATGACGCGGGGCAATTCCTGCGCGAATATGCGGAGGCTGAGATTTACCCTGTTGATCCGTTCATCTCAATTGACATTGAAGGCGTGGGTGAATTGGTCCGCATTGGTGTTGAAAAAGGCCGCCAGACACGGCCAGATATTAAACTCGGCATTTGTGGTGAACATGGCGGTGACCCGGCATCGATAGATTTCTTTGAATCGGTCGGTTTGGATTATGTGTCTTGTTCACCTTTCCGTGTGCCTGTTGCACGACTTGCGGCGGCGCAAGCAGCGATTAAAAACAAATCCTAGCCCTAACTTCATAGGATCAATCATAAAAAAGGCTGGGTTTCCCCAGCCTTTTCTTTTGTGGTTAATGTGTAATCAGCTGGCTTTGCCGCTAACAATCTTAGGCTTAGGGGTGTTGGCTTCCCCGCCAATGGCAATTTTGCGCGGTTTCATGGCTTCAGGAATCACCCTTTGCAGGCCGATATGCAGCAATCCATCACTGATGGTCGCGCCTTGGACTTCAATAAAGTCAGCCAGTTGGAAACGGCGTTCAAAATTACGCCCTGCGATGCCCCGATGCAGGTAAGTGACGCCGCGGTCATTTTGGTCACTTTGTGTGCCGCGGATAATCAGCATCTGATCATGGACGGTGATATCAAGGTCTTCTTCTTTGAAGCCTGCTACAGCCATGCTGATGCGATAGTCGTCATCACCATGACGTTCGATGTTATAGGGGGGCCAATTTGATTGTGTTTCGCCACCAGCCATCATGCTGTCGACCATATTGGCCATGCGGTCAAAACCAATCGCGGAACGAAAAATAGGGGTTAAATCAAGTGTGTTCATCTGCATCCTCCTTAAGCAATGCAATAGGCTTGATCAGGCGTCCCTTGTTCAAAACATAGGGGCAGATCAAAGCGTTGTTCGACCTCCCATTATGGCGAGGTCATCTCACAGCACCGTCATGGCTGCTGTTATTAAAGATGTAAGAAGTCTGAAAACTGATTTCAAGGCCTATGCAATAACCGGCCCAAAAACAAAAGGCCGCCAAAGGCGACCTGATGAAATATGAAATATGGGGTTGGGATTACTTGCTGCCCAAACCACCAAAACGCTTGTTAAAGCGGGCCACCATACCACCGGCATCAAGAATGCGGTGCTGACCAGTCCAAGCAGGGTGTGATTTCGGGTCAATGTCCAATTTCAGAACATCACCTTCATTGCCCCAAGTGGAACGTGTTTCGTATTCGGTGCCATCTGTCATCACAACTTTGATGGTGTGATACTTTGGGTGCAGGTCTTTTTTCATAACGATCTCCAATGATCACCATTCTGACGGTGATATACAATCACCATGCCGACGGTGATCTGAATGCGGTTTATACAATCTTGTGCCGAGGCTTGCAAGCCGTTTCTTGCGGATGAATATGTCGCAGATCAATCCGTGATCATCAATAGAATGACCATAGTGATTTATGCTAGGGTGCATATATGGAAAAGACCGATACAGCACAAAAGCGGGCATCGTTGAAAAGCCTGCAACCGTTGAAGCATTTATGGCCATGGATCCGCCCCCATCGGCGGCAATTGATGCTGGCGCTATTGGCTATTTTGATGGTTGCCGCCTCGCTTTTGTCATTAGGGCGCGGTATTGCTTATCTGGTTGATAGCGGGCTGAGCAAAGGGGATGGCAATTTGCTGGATCGGGCGGTGCTGATCTGCTTGGGAATCACCGTGATGTTGGCTTTCGGAAGTTATTTGCGGGCGGTGTTGATCAATAAAGTGGCGGAACGTGTCATTGCCGATATTCGGAAATCGCTTTTTCGTCATGTTATTGGCCTGTCCACCGCTTGGTTTGAAAAAAACCGAACAGGCGATGTGTTATCCACCATCAGCGTTGATACAACCTTGATTCAAACGGTTGTCGCTTCCAGTCTTTCCATGGCGATGCGCAATATTTTGGTGCTGACAGGCGGCATCACCATGGTGGTGTTAACCTCCCCAAAACTGACCATGATTATCCTTGGGGTCATCCCTTTGGTGATTATCCCTGTGGTGATCTTGGGGCGCAAACTCCGCCAGCAATCGAAGAAAGCCCAAGACCGGCTGGCGGATGTTTCTGTTGAGGCTGAAGAAGCCTTAACCGCCATCAGAACAGTCCATGCGTTTGCCCGCCAAGATACCATCAGCAGTAATTTTAATCATGCCGCTGAAGAAAGCCATGATGCTTCTATCAAACGTTTGGTCTTGCGCGGCAGTATGAGCGGGATTGTCATTCTATTGGTTTTTTCTGCCATCACCTTCATCCTCTGGGTCGGCGGTAAGGATTTATTATCCGGTGAAATGTCCGCCGGCGATTTATCGGCTTTTGTGTTTTATTCGGCATTGGTGGCGTCTTCCGTGGGGGCACTGTCCGATATGTCAGGGGAATTGCAACGTGCCGCAGGGGCGGCGGAACGCATCACATCGTTGCTATCAGAACATCAGACCATCACAGATCCTGACGACCCTCAGACCCTGCCGCAAGGCGCGATTGGCATCACTTTTGACCATGTTTCTTTCGCCTATGCCAGTCGCAGTGATCAGCCTGTATTAAAAGATATTCATCTTAATATCCGCCCCACCGAACGGGTGGCGCTTGTCGGGCCCAGCGGGGCAGGGAAATCCACCCTGATCAACCTGATCTTGCGTTTGAATGACCCCAGCCAAGGCGCAGTCATGATTGGCGGGGTTGATGCCCGTAATGTCACGATTGCTGACCTGCGGGGGGCGATGGGTCTTGTGCCACAGGAAACCGCGTTATTTTCGGGCACGATTGCCAGCAATATTGCCTTTGGCCGTCCTGACGCCACACCTGAGATGATCCGCAATGCCGCCATCAAAGCCAATGCCGATGAATTTATCAAAACCATGTCCCAAGGGTATGACACGCCTGTGGGCGAAAAAGGCGTGCGGCTTTCTGGTGGTCAGCGCCAACGCATCGCGATTGCCCGGGCTGTTCTCCGTGACCCGCAAATCCTCTTGCTGGATGAAGCAACATCATCACTGGATGCCCAATCGGAACAAGCGGTGCAATCCGCCCTGGAAGATTTGATGCAGGACCGCACGACCGTGGTGATTGCCCACCGGCTGTCAACCGTGATCGGTGCTGATCGTATTGTTGTGATGGATGAAGGCCAGATCATCGCCCAAGGCAGTCATGAAGATTTGCTCAACACCTCGCCGCTATACCATGAATTGGCGTCACTTCAGTTTTTGACCAATAACGTTGCCACAAGCGCAGGTTAATCGCTGTTCAAATTGCCGTTAAGGGTAATGTTAAAATCTTCATTCTTGGTAGTGAAAATAGCTTCAAGAATGCC
>WTHX01000166.1 GCA_011522975.1 Alphaproteobacteria bacterium
CAAAGGTGGTTAAGTTTGACCCCCCTTACCACCTCAACCAATTTGGTGGTTATAGGGGCATCATTACCTTCGACCATCATTACATCCTCGAAAAAGTAGACGCTGGCACTAGGGTCATCCAAAAGGAAGAATATACAGGGTTTTACGTCAATTTTTGGGATAGCGCCTGGGTAGAGCCAGCTTATCAACGAGTGAATGAAGCGTTGAAGCAAGAAGTCACTAAAAACAAATAAGTTTTGATAAGACAATGCCCCTTTATCGGTTTGTGATTATCAGATAGAGGGGGCGGTTTGTTCTATGCCTCAACGCTTGAGTAAATACTATGTTTAAAAAACTAACCATGCCCTTATTATTTTTAATGACAGGATGTGCCGCTCCTATGGATTATTCGTTTTCTCCAAACTTTAATGTTGAAAAAGGGCAATTTGAACATCCAGAGGGTGACAAGAGTGATAAGGGCATCTTTGACCTTTTTGGACTCGCTTTTGAATTTCTTGGTCGTGAAGATGATAAATGGGAGGACAAAGGTTTCCCAGTTGTGTCATCAGACAAATCATCATTGGAAGGTTTTTCTGAAAACATGATTTGGGTGGGGCAATCCACAATATTACTTAACCATAACAATGTGACGGTCTTAACTGACCCCCATTTTGGTAATAGAGCCTCTCCATTTAGATTTATGGGGCCAAAAAGACTTACACCACCGCCATTTGCTGTAGCAGACTTGCCTAAAATTGATGTTGTGTTGATTAGCCACAACCACTTCGACCATTTAGATGAAGATACGATTGTTGAACTTGCAAATCTTCAGCCAAATATCAAATACTTTGTGCCCCTCGGTCTAGCTAGTGCCCTGAAAGAGTGGGGTGCAAAAGATGTTGTGGAATTGGATTGGTGGCAACCCTTTCAATATGAGAATGTAGAAATTCAGGCAACGCCGGTGCAGCATTGGTCGAAACGCTCTCTTTTTGACCGCAATAAAACATTGTGGGCAGGTTGGATGATGAGATGGGATAAGTTTTCGTTCTATTTTGCAGGTGACTCTGGTTATTCAAATGACTTTAAAGAGACTGCGAAGAGACTAGGTAGCCCGACAGTAGCCGCCATACCAATAGGTGCGTATGAGCCAAGAGAATTTATGAAAGGCGCTCATATGAACCCAGAAGAGGCTGTAAAGGTTTTCTCAGATTTGGGAGCACGATATGCAGTTGGTATCCATTGGGGCACATTTAAACTGACGCTAGAGACTATGGATGAGCCGCCTTTATTGCTGGAAGAGAGTCTCATTGAGAAAGGCGTCTCAACACATAGGTTTAGAGCCTTGCGCCATGGAGAGCAATGGGAAGAACCATTTTTAACTGATTAGGTGATTTCAGCATAAGTATGGAGTGGAACTTAAGCCCCTAAGGAGTCTCAAGTCTCCGCTGGTATAACACCCAGTATAACAAATGTGCCTGTTGACACTATTCAGTGATTGTCTAACCTATTGATATTGCTAAGGGTTGACTTGAGTTGACGCAGGGCATAGGAAAACGGACTGCCCCCGGGCACCACTTTTTCCTACAAAAATTGAACTGATCATCTGACCCGTGGGATCAAAGGAATTGTCATTATGAGCAAATACGTTATCGATCAACCTGAAGTCACGGTCATCCCTGTCCAAGGTTCAGACGCTTCATTTCCTATTCGGCGGATTTATTGCATTGGCAGAAATTACGCGGCCCATACCATTGAAATGGGCGGAGACCCGGACCGAGAAGAACCGTTTTTCTTCCAAAAAAATGCTCAGAATGCAGATACGTCTGGCGAATTTCCATACCCGCCTGAAAGCCAAGATGTTCACCATGAAGTCGAAATGGTGGTCGCGTTAAAAGGCGGCGGTAAAAACATCAGCGTTGAAGATGCTTTGGATTATGTTTACGGCTACGGCATCGGGATTGATATGACACGGCGTGATCTGCAAAGCGTTGCTAAAGAACAGCGTCGCCCATGGGAGCCTGGCAAAGCCTTTGAACGGTCAGCACCGATGAGCGCGCTTGCCCCTGCTGATGAGGTTGGCCACCCTGACCGTGGCCGCATCAGCCTCAGCGTCAATGGCGATCTTAAGCAAGAAGCTGATTTAGGCCAGATGATTTGGAAAGTGGCTGAACAGATTGCCTATCTTTCGCGCTTCTATGATATTGCCGCCGGTGACGTGATCATGTCTGGCACGCCTTCTGGGGTTGGGCCTGTTGCTAAAGGTGATGAGATTTTATGTGAACTTGAAGGGGTTGCAAGCCTGAACGTCAAGGTTGTTTGATCGACAATTACCAAGTTTATTCCTCATCTTTACCGCCAAAGAAAAACAGGCCCATCAAGGCCTGTTTTTTTGTTTTGAAATGCGGATGCTTGGTCTGCGTTTTAATCCGCGCCGGGGGGAACATTCTGAATGGCTTCTTGGAATTCAGCCTCTGAAATTTCACCGCTTTCCAATCTGGCTTCCAGATCACGTAAGGCAGATTGTTCGGCCGCTTCAGCGGCGGCTTGTTGAGCGGCTTCCTCGGCGCTGGCACCAGCGGCAATAGAGGCTGCTTCAAACGCGGCTTGGCCAGCGGCGGCAGCGGCCTCGGCTGCTTGTTGTGCCGCTTGTTCAGCCGATGCCCCGGCGGCCATGGCGGCACTCATGGCCTGCTCATAAGCATTGTTAGATGCGGCTTCCCACGCGGCTTCTTCGGCAGAACGCGATGCAGCACCACCAGCGGCTGCCATGGCGGCTTCACCTGCGGCTTGGGCGGCTTCGGCTGCGACTTCAGCAGACCGGGCTGCATCTTCAGCGGCTTTGCGGGCTTCTTCAGTGCCTTCTGCTTCTGCAATGGCTTGCAATTCTTGGGCAATGTTATTGAGGTTTTCTGCTTCTTGGGCTGCGGCATTAGCCTGGGCCATAGCAGCGGCACCTTGGGTGTTCTGGAATTGGGCGGCGGCTTGGGCAGCAACTTGGCCGGCTTCTTCAGCAGATGTTACGCCAGCATCCAACACCGCTTGATTAACAAAGTTAATTTCTTCCAGACTGATGCCGGCTTGGGCGGCTAAAACCCTGTTCATGCGGCTTTCATAAGCGGCATAGACTTCTTCGCTGGCATTGACGATGGCGGTGGATACGCCAATGGTATCGTCCAATTTGCCAGCCAAAACATCTTCCACGGTCAGGTCAGTGCCGTTCACCGCGTTCATGCCCTGTCCCAAAAGTCGTTGGGTTTCTTGTTCGGCGGCGGCGGCCAGTTCAGCCAGATCATCATTGTCTAGATCAAGGGTGACGGCTTCAAATTCTGATAGGTCAATTCCTTTGGATGCTGCCAAAACAGATTCGGCGCGGGCTTGGAACGCCATTTGCACTTCAGCAGGCGCGCCAATTAAGACTAGGGCGGCTTCTAATAGCGTATCAGGGTCACTAAACAGATCATCAAATTTACCATCGCGAATATCCGCAGGAGAAATGCCCGTGGCATTAATACCCAGAATGCCTTCTGCCGCTAAGGTTTCGGCTTGGACTTCTGCTTCAAGGAATGTGTCTACGGT
>WTHX01000043.1:0-2216 GCA_011522975.1 Alphaproteobacteria bacterium
GGGTGGGAAGATATGCGCGCCTATGTGGCGGCGGCTGAGGCTGAAAATACCCCTGTTATTCTCCAGGCCGGGCCATCTTGCCGGGAACACACGCCGCTTCCCGTTTTGGGAAAAATGTTCAGGCATCTTGCTGAAGGGGCATCTGTGCCTGTGGTGGCGCATCTGGACCATGGCTATAGTTTTGATGAATGCCAGATGGCATTGGACAGCGGCTTTACCTCATTGATGTATGATGGCTCTCGCAAGCCGTTGTCGCAGAATATTGATGAAACGGCAAAAGTTGCTGAATTGGCACATTCTGCGGGCATTTCCTGTGAAGGGGAGATTGGCTTTGTGGGATATTCGGGGGGTGAAAATTCGGCGGGGACAGACCCTGATGAAGCGGCTGAATTCGCGGCTCAAACCGGTGTTGATGCCATGGCCATTTCTGTTGGCAATGTCCATCTTCAGCAAGACCGAGAAGGCGGGCTTGATATCGACCGGATACGGGCGATCGAAGCGGTCACTTCAGTGCCACTTGTGATCCATGGCGGATCAGGTGTGCCAGAAGACCAGCGTCGCCAGTTGGCGCAAACATCCGCGATATGCAAATTTAATATCGGAACAGAATTGCGCATGGCGTTTGGGGCGGCGTTGCGGGCTTCAGTCAATAAAGATGCTGACCGTTTTGATCGGGTGCAAATTTTAAAAGAAACCCACGACCCGCTGGTTGAAGCAACACAGCGCGTTCTTCGGTGTTTTAAACCAGTTTAAACTGGATGAGCATCTCACGAAAACGACGATCCCTTACCGACATGTAACTGGCCAGAGTGTTAACGCAAGATATGTCTTGGGAAATGGTGCCCAGGAGAAGACTCGAACTTCCACGACCTTGCGGCCACTGGCACCTGAAGCCAGCGCGTCTACCAATTCCGCCACCTGGGCACGGCTTACGGATATCCGCACAATAGCGATCAGGCTTTTGCTGTCAATCGTTTTTCACAAAATCCCATCCAAAACGGCAGCATTTTTATAAAGGCTTTAGGCCAGCCCCTCATTTATCCAAAAATCAGCCCATCAATTGCCATCAAGGCTAAGAATATTACAATCATGCCTAGGCAAATCCGTGCCATAACTCTATATAAGCAAGAGAGTTTATTTAGCGGATAGGGGGGCGTGATGGCGCTATCTTCATCAACCATCGCTGTGATTGGCGGGACAGGGTTTATCGGACGTCAGATCGTTGAGGTTTTGGCACGGCAAGGCGCGCGGATTAAAATTTTGGCGCGGAATGCCGATCGCGCCAAGTTCCTTAAGCCTATGGGTGACGTGGGGCAAATCTCAATCACCAGCGGGTCTGCCCTTGATGATGATGCGCTCACCCGCATCATCGAAGGCTGTGATACTGTTATCAATACAATCGGTATTCTTGCTGAAAGCGGCAGCCAGCGGTTTAATGCATTGCAGGCGGAATTGCCCGCAAGGATCGCTAAAATTGCCAATGCCAATGGCGTTAAATCCATCGTTCATCTGTCCGCTATTGGCGCTGATCTGAATTCATCCAGCATCTATGCCCGCACCAAAGCCCAAGGCGAACAAGGGCTGATGGCTGAATTCCCAAAAGCGGTGATTCTGCGTCCATCTTTGGTCTTTGGCACTGGCGATGGCTTCTTTAATCGCTTTGCCAGCATGGCGGTGATGGCGCCTGGCCTGCCTGTGATTGGCGGCGGTAAAAACAAAGTTCAGCCGGTTTATGTCGGTGATATTGCCCAAGCGGTATTGGCGGTGCTGACCCATAAAAAATCTGAAGGCAAGATTTATGAATTGGGCGGGCCTCAAGTCATGACTTTCCGTGAGGCCATGGCCTATATCATCAAACAGATCAAACGCAAGCGGCTGTTATTGCCTGTCCCCCATGGGGTGATGACGTTGGCGGCGACAGCAATGTCGATCCTGCCTGCCGCGCCAGTAACGCGCGATCAATTAAAGCTGTTGAAAGTGGATAATGTCGCGTCGGCTGATTTGCCTGGGCTGGAAGAATTAGGCGTCCAGCCGACACCGATCGATTTGATTGTGCCGTCTTATTTGGAGCGCTATCAACCCGGCGGTCGCTTTGCCATCAAGTAAGTTGGGCAAGTAAGTTGGGCATATAGGTCGGGTTAGGCCAAATAAACAGTGCTGAGCAAGATCGCCCCTAAAATGATGCGGTAAATCACAAAGGGCATAAAGCCAATGCG
>WTHX01000043.1:2316-12159 GCA_011522975.1 Alphaproteobacteria bacterium
CTGGTGCCGGGGATCAAGGCTAAGACCTGCGCAAAACCAATAACAATCGCATCACTAAAATTGGTGGTGACAAAGCGGCGGCGGCCCTTGGTGCGGTCAGCAATCCCCAATAAAATACCAAAGACCAATGTCGCCCAAGCGATGACCTCAATATTGCGTAGTAAATCAATCGCACCATCATATTGATTGAGGATATACCCCGCGATCACAACAGGGATGGTGGCAACCAAGGCAGATACAGTGACGCCCAGTTTGTCGCGGTGACTTTTGCCAAAGGTCAGAATACTGCTGGCCATCTGCATCAGATCACGCCAATTGTAGATGATCACCGCAAAGACAGTGCCAACATGAACGGCCACATCCATGGCAAGCCCTTGGTCATCATAACTGGTGACGCCATGCAATAGGATCAAATGGCCTGACGATGAAATGGGTAAAAATTCTGTAATACCTTGGATGATGGCAATGAGAATGATTTGCTCTGTCATAGTGGCCACCTTCTGTTAACGGCTATTACTTAAACCTATTCTTTGCGCATATTCAATGATTATCATGGCGATTAAATATTTATATATAATACCGAAACGGACCTATTATTTGATTTGAATTGTCTTTTGCAGCAATTGCGCCTATACTGTAATCATGTGATCGATAAATATAGGTTAATAATATTGACCTTTTATCTGAAATCATCTAATGATCACTTGAATTTACCGTATTGCGTTTAACTGATCATAAGATCATCTGCTTTCAAATCATGGTTTGCGTCATGCGAATGAAAGCAAGAGAAGATCAAGGCAATTGCTAGAGGGAAGAAAAATGACGACGGATCGTATGCTGCAATTTATTAGCACTGATAAGGCTATGCCTAAAAAGCGTGAAGCTGACGCGCGTAAAGAGGATTTTGATGAAATCTACGCAGCATTTTCAGAAGAAAAAGCCAAAGAGCAAGCCTCCCGTTGTTCGCAATGTGGTGTGCCTTTCTGTCAGACCAATTGCCCTTTGCATAACAACATCCCTGATTGGTTGATGCTGACCGCTGAAGGCCGCATGGAAGAAGCATGGGAAGTGTCATCCGCCACCAATAGTTTCCCCGAGATTTGTGGCCGAATTTGCCCCCAAGACCGTCTTTGTGAAGGCAATTGTGTGATCGAAAAAGGCTTTGAAAGCGTCACCATCGGCGCGGTTGAAAAGCATATCACCGAAACTGCCTTTGAAAACGGTTGGGTTAAGCCGCCATTGCCGCGCCATGAACGCCCTGAAAGCATTGGCATCATCGGTGCTGGCCCTGCTGGTCTTGCGGCGGCGGATAAATTGCGCCGTCTTGGGTATCAGGTTGAAATTTATGACCGCTATGATCGTGTTGGTGGCTTGCTGATTTACGGAATTCCCGGATTCAAATTGGAAAAACACGTTGTTGAACGGCGTGAGCAATTGCTGCGTGATGCAGGCGTCACCTTCACCATGAATTGCGCCATTGGCGAAGACGTCAGTTTTGAAGATCTGAAAGACAAGCATGATGCGGTGTTGATCGCGACAGGGGTGTATAAAGCCCGCGAAATTGAAGCCGATGGCAATGAATTGAACGGCATTATCCCTGCTCTTGATTACCTGACCGCGTCCAACCGCATGGGGCTTGGCGATCAGATGAGTGATGCCGATACCCAGACTTATACCGCCACAGGCAAGAATATTGTTGTGATTGGCGGCGGTGATACCGCGATGGATTGCGTTCGTACCGCTATCCGCCAAGATGCCGCCAGCGTAACATGTGTATATCGCCGTGACCGCGCCAATATGCCAGGGTCTGTCCGTGAAGTGATGAATGCCGAAGAAGAAGGCGTTGTCTTTGAATGGCTGACTCAGCCTGAGGGGTTTGCCGGTGATGGCGCTGTTGAAGCGGTGCGCTGTTCAAAAATCCATTTGGGTCAGCCTGATGCCACTGGCCGCCGTGTGCCGGAAGCCATCGAAGGTTCAGGCTATGAGATGAAAGCCGATATGGTGATCAAAGCCCTTGGGTTTGATCCTGAAAACCTGCCTGAAATGTTCCATGAACCACGCCTGAAGACATCACGCTGGGGCACGGTGCAGATTGATTGGCAATCTATGATGACCGCTGTTGATGGCGTCTTTGCCGCCGGTGATATTGTGCGCGGTGCATCATTGGTGGTTTGGGCTGTACGTGATGGCCAAGATGCCGCTGACCGAATTGATACATGGCTTAAGGCGAAAGCCGCTGGCGCTGACAAGATCGCGTCTTAACCGATAGATTTGGAGAGATCAGATGACTGACATGAACGCAAAAACATCCTTATCTGGTGCCGCCTTATCGGGTGCCAATTGGCTTGCTCGCCGCAAGGCCATGGAAGATCGCTTGACCGCGGCAGGTGTCTATTCCCCTGAAATGGAACATGACGCTTGTGGTGTCGGTCTTGTCGCCGCCATTGATGGCAAGCCAAGCCGTGAAGTCGTTGAAAAAGGCATTGAAGCCTTGCAAGCCATTTGGCATCGCGGTGCTGTTGATGCTGATGGTAAAACGGGCGATGGCGCAGGCATCCATCTGGAAATTCCGCTTGATTTCTTCCGCGGTCATATTGCCCGTACAGGCCATGATATTGATGATGGTCGTTTGGCGGTGGGGATGGTGTTCTTGCCGCGTACGGATATGGCCGCCCAAGAACGTTGCCGCTGTATTGTCGAAGAAGAAGTTTTAAACGCAGGCTATCGGATTTATGGCTGGCGTCAGGTGCCGGTTGATGTGTCTATTATCGGCACCAAGGCCAATGCCACCCGCCCTGAAATTGAACAGATCATGTTCTCAATGCCGCAGGATGATGGCAAGATTGATGCAGAAACAGCAGAACGCCAGCTCTATGTCGTGCGCCGGAAGATCGAAAACGCCATTAACGCGGAACGTATTTCTGAATTCTATCTTTGTTCATTCTCAAGCCAGTCAATCATCTATAAAGGGATGTTCTTGGCCGAACAGGTGACAGCGTTCTACCCAGATTTGCTGGATGAACGTTTTGTCTCTCGTTTTGCGGTTTATCATCAGCGCTATTCCACCAACACGTTCCCAACATGGAAATTGGCTCAGCCCTTCCGTGTGCTGGCCCATAATGGTGAAATTAATACCCTGCGCGGCAACCGCAATTGGATGCTCTGCCATGAAGACCGCATGTCGTCACCGCTATTCGGTGATGATGTGCATCACCTGAAGCCCATTATTGAAAATGGCGCATCGGATAGCGCGGCTTTAGATACTGTCTTTGAAGTTATGCTTCATGGCGGGCGTGACCTGCCGATGGTTAAAACCATGCTGGTGCCTGAGGCAATTTCGCCTGAAGCCCCGCAAGACTTGCGTGATCTTTATGGCTATTGCAACGCGGTGATGGAACCGTGGGATGGCCCGGCTGCTTTGGCGGCTGTTGCGGGCGATTGGGTGGTGGCATCTGTTGACCGAAATGGTCTGCGGCCGATGCGGATTGCGGTGACCGATAACAACCTTTTGTTGGCTGGGTCTGAAACAGGCATGGTCCATCTTGAAGAAAGCGGCATCATTGAAAAAAGCCGTTTGGGCCCGGGTGAGATGATCGGCGTTAATCTGGCTGAAGGTAAACTCTATCATGATGCTGAATTAAAAGAAGCCTTGGTTTCCCGCCGCAATTGGGGGGAATGGCTGGGCCGGTCGCGGATTATGGATGACCTGACCGCCTATGCCGGTGACCATCAAATGCAGGCGATGGATGTCAATGATTTGCGCCGCCGTCAATATGCAGCGGGTTGGACGCTGGAAGATATGGAATTGCTGCTGCAGCCGATGGCGGAAGGCGGCAAAGAAGCCACAGGTTCAATGGGGGATGATACGCCTTTGGCGGTGCTGTCAAACCGTTATCGCGGCTTGCATCATTTCTTCCGTCAGAATTTCTCACAGGTCACCAACCCAC
Organism: Alphaproteobacteria bacterium; assembly: GCA_011522975.1. GTDB lineage: Bacteria > Pseudomonadota > Alphaproteobacteria > Puniceispirillales > UBA1172 > JAGWAQ01. The sequence continues at coordinate 6,264 of WTHX01000043.1, forward strand.
CGATTGACTCACTGCGCGAACGCCATGTTATGACGCTGGGAACAAGATTGGGCAATTTGGGCAATATCTTGGATGAAGCCCCGGACCAATGTGACCATCTGTTGCTGAAATCACCTGTTTTGAACTCATCTGAATTCAACGCGCTTAACGCATGGCTGGGTGATAAAGCCGTTTCAATTGATGCAACCTTCACGCCGAATGGTGATGATCATATGGCGGCTGCTCTGGACCGCATTGAACGTGATGCCGAAGATGCGGTGCGCGGCGGTGCGGAACATATCATGCTGGTTGATTACAACACCTCCGAAGATCGCATGGCGATCCCGTCAATTCTGGCGGCTGGTGCGGTTCATGCCCATTTGGTGCGCAAACAATTGCGGACATTTGCATCGATTAATGTCGCATCAGGCGAATGTCTTGATGTTCATCATTTCGCGGTTTTGATGGGTGTTGGCGCAACAACAGTCAACCCATGGATGGCGGAACAGGCCATTGCTGACCGTCATCAGCGTGGGCTTATCCCAAATATCAGCCTTGAAGATGCGGTTGCCAATTACCGTAAAGCGATTGAAAACGGCCTGTTGAAGATCATGTCCAAAATGGGCATTTCAGTGCTGTCATCCTATCGTGGCGGATATAATTTTGAAGCCCTTGGCCTGTCGCGGTCATTGGTGTCTAAATATTTCCCGCCGATGACTTCGCGTGTTTCTGGTTTGGGTCTGTCAGGCATTGAAAGCCAGTTGAAGGCGATCCATGATGAAGCCTGGGCGGTTGAAAAGATCATCTTGCCGGTGGGCGGGTTCTTCCGCTTCAGAAAATCAGGTGAAGCCCATGCGTTTGACGCTGATGTGATCCATTCCATGCAACATGCTTGTGATACAGGCAGTTATGACAGTTGGAAAAACTACACATCAAAAGTCTATAAAGCAGGGCCTGTCAATTTGCGCGATTTGCTGGACTTCACCGAAGGTCATCAAGCGGTTGATTTGGATGAAGTGGAAAGCATCACCAAGATACGCCGTAAATTGGTCTCCCCAGGGATTTCCTTAGGCGCGTTAAGCCCTGAATCCCATGAAACCCTGTCGATTGCCATGAACAGAATTGGCGCGAAATCAGACAGTGGTGAAGGTGGCGAAGACCCAGCACGGTTCAGCCTCAGGGAAAATGGCGATAACCCATCAAGCGCGATTAAACAGGTGGCGTCAGGCCGTTTTGGTGTGACCGCCGAATACCTGAATAATTGTCAGGAATTGGAAATCAAAGTTGCCCAAGGCGCCAAGCCAGGCGAAGGCGGGCAATTGCCCGGCATTAAAGTCGATAGCCTGATCGCACGTTTGCGTCATTCCACCCCGGGCGTGACATTGATCTCACCACCGCCGCATCACGATATTTATTCCATCGAAGATTTGGCGCAATTGATCTATGACCTAAAGCAGATCAATCCTGATGCGCGGGTATGCGTTAAATTGGTGGCGTCAACAGGCATTGGGACAATCGCCGCGGGTGTTGCCAAGGCGAAAGCTGATACGATCTTGATTTCAGGTCATGGCGGCGGCACAGGCGCAAGCCCACAATCTTCGATTAAACACGCAGGTCTGCCGTGGGAAATGGGGCTTTCTGAAGTGCATCAGGTCCTGACCATGAATGATTTGCGGGATAAGGTTGTGTTGCGGACAGATGGCGGGCTTAAAACTGGCCGTGATGTTGTCATGGCGGCTATGTTGGGGGCAGATGAATATGGTATCGGCACGTCGGCTTTGATCGCCATGGGCTGTATCATGGTCCGCCAGTGCCATTCCAACACCTGTCCGGTTGGGGTTTGCACCCAGCGTGAAGACCTGCGGGCGAAATTTACTGGAACGCCAGAAAAAGTCGTGCAACTCTTTACCCATTTGGCGGAAGAAGTGCGTGAGATTCTGGCCAGCCTTGGGGTGAAAAGCCTAAGTGAGATTGTTGGCCGTACTGATTTGTTGGCACAGGTCAGCCGTGGTAACGCTGCCCTTGATGATCTTGATCTTAACCCGATCTTGGTGCAAGCCAATAGCGATCAAATCTCAGGTGATGATTCTGGCCGTAATGAAGTGCCTGATACGCTTGACGCGTTGATGGTGGTTGATGCGCGGGATGCGTTGGAACGTGGCCAGCGGATGCAATTGTCCTATAACGTTGAAAACACCCAGCGGGCAATTGGCACGCGGTTGTCGTCCCATATCACCCGCCGTTTCGGGATGACAGGGCTGAAGGCTGAAACCATCACCGTACGGTTGCGTGGGTCTGCGGGTCAGTCTTTGGGCGCGTTTGCTGTTCAAGGCGTAAAACTTGAAGTCTTGGGTGATGCCAATGACTATGTCGGCAAAGGTCTGTCTGGTGGGCTGATTACTTTGCGCCCCATGGCGGCGTCGATCCTAACCCCGCAAGACAATACGATCATTGGCAACACGGTGCTTTATGGCGCCACCGCAGGTCAATTGTTTGCATCCGGTCAAGCGGGTGAACGTTTTGCTGTCCGGAATTCAGGTGCAACTGCCGTCATCGAAGGCTGCGGCACCAATGGTTGTGAATATATGACCGGTGGTAAAGTGGTGATCCTTGGCGAAGTTGGCAGCAATTTCGGGGCAGGGATGACAGGCGGCATGGCCTATATCTATGACGAAAACAACAGTTTTGAGGATCAGATCAATCCTGAAACATTGCGTCTGTTTAGATTGGAACAAGACCATTGGAAAGATGAGCTGAAAGCCTTGCTTGAAGATCATGTGCGTTATACCAATTCACCGCAAGCGGCGCGTATTCTCTCTGATTGGGATCGGGAAGTGTCAAAATTCTGGCATGTTGTCCCTTCTGAGATTATTAAAACCTTGCCGCATCCTGTTACAGATGGTGATATTGGTGAGGCATCCGCTTAATCAATCTCTCGATCTTCAATGGTTTAATGCCGTTAATGCTATGGTAACAATACGACAAGAAACATCAGCCGATCAGCCCGAAGTTGAACGGCTGATGGGCCTAGGGTTCGCCCCAAGCCATGCCAAGCGTAATATCTGGTCATTGCGCCGTGGCGCGCCTGTGGCGGGTTTATGTTTGGTGGCCGAAGACGATAACAATTCAGGGCATCTCTTGGGGTCCATTCGGTATTGGCCGATCACCATCGCCGGATTGCCATCATTGCTCTTAGGTCCGCTTGCCGTTGACCCTGAATTGCGGGGGCAGGGAATTGGCCGTGATCTGGTGCTGAAAAGCCTTGATCTGGCGCAAAAAGGGCCGTGGGATTTTTGCTTTGTTTCCGGTGAACGTGATTATTACCCGAAACTTGGCTTCACGAAATTGTCATCAAATCAGGTCGATTTAATTGCACTTATTGAAGAAGAACGCTTGCATATGATCAGCGTTTCAGCGAAAAAAATAGATGACTTACCAGCACAACCATGGGCGATCCGCCCTGAATAGGCTGTTGGGTTAAAAATTTATATTATGGCTGATTAGGTCTCTTATGCGCGTTCTCCATCATTATTGGTTATCTTCAGGGTCACGGTTTTGCCGTGTCATGCTTGCTGAACGCAAACTGGAAGTGATGCTGAAACTTGAGCATTACTGGGAAAAACCAAAAGCCTTCCTGATGTTAAACCCTGCCAGCACCGTGCCGGTGATGGTCGAAGATGACAGCACGGTATTGGTGGGGGTTTGGCCAATTGCCGAATATCTTGATGAAACCTATCCTGACAGCGCCATGATCACAGGAACGCCGGCACAAAAAGCCGAAATAAGACGCCTGACCGATTGGTTTGCCGTCAAAGTTGAACGTGAAGTCGTCACACCATTGGTTTATGAAAAATTGATGCGGCGGCTGACCGGTGAAGGTGAGCCTTCATCAACGGTCATTCGTGCGTCTTTAAACAATCTTTCCGCCCATTTGGAATATATCAATCATTTGGCTGAACGCCGCAAATGGCTGGCAGGGCCTAAACTTTCAGCGGCTGATCTCTATGCCGCGGCGTCACTTTCGGTGGTGGATTACCTGGGTGATGTGCAATGGCAAGATTGGCCAGAAGCCAAAACATGGTATTCGCGGATTAAATCACGCCCCAGTTTCCGCAGTCTTTTGGCAGATCACGTCACAGGCCTGAAACCACCTGCCCATTATACCGATTTGGATTTTTGATCACGTTTTTGATGCGGCTAAGGTCACTTCGCCTAAATTGGCCAATAAAATATCGATCTGATCAGGCTCAGAAAACCGATGCCCGGCACCTTCGACAAGAATAGTGTTGATGTCATGGACATCAAAGGATGCGGCCAGTTTTTCAGCGGTTTGCCACGGCACTTCTTCATCATCCATCCCATGCAAAAGCCGAACAGGATAAGGCGTTGCCATACGATCCCTTAAAACGAAATGATTGCGGCCTTCGGTGATCAATTGATAGGGGTAGATGACGTCCTCAGGGCTGTAAGGGTTGCGCAGGGCAATCTGGCCATCGCGTGCCATCGCCGCTTGTTGGTCGGGTGTCAGGTCATCCCAGATTAAATCATCGGTAAAATCAGGGGCGGCAGCAATGCCGATCATGCCTGCGATCCGATCAGGGCGGGCGCGTGCCGCCAGAACCATCAGCCATCCGCCCAAAGATGAGCCGACCAAGACCAATTTGCCCGTGGTTAAATGATCGATCACCGCCAAAGCGTCATCCCGCCACTGGCCAATCGTGCCATCCATCATATCGCCCGATGACTGACCATGGCCTGAATAGTCAAAACGCATCATGCCATAGCCATTTTCACGCGCCCAATCTGCCGCGGCGATGGCTTTTGTGCCATCCATATCCGACCCATGGCCAGGGAAGAACACAATTGTAATGTTCTCATCTTCACGTGGCTGCCATCCTGACCATGCGATTTTAGAACCATGGGCTGTGTTGAGAAAATTGACCTGATTTTGATCTTGGGTCATGACGTGTTTTCCTTTGGGCAATTTGTTTGATCAGATTATGCCTCAAGCCTCAATTTTTCAATTCTTTGATTTAATATCTTCAGATTGATTTCAAGATTTATGAATTTATCTGGCTGGCGTTAACGTCAATTTAACTTCTTCTCGGTATAGTCAAAAGATTAGTCCTTTTGGCGATGGCAAACGAGAAGACCCATGATTTCGATTTTAATGGATCAGATGACCAGCACGCGCTTTGGCATTGATTGCCAAGACTGCCAAATTCGCCATAAAGCCATTTGCGCCAATACCGCGACCCCGAAGGCGATGCCCAGCGTATTTTAGACGACCGCTATGATGATCAGCCTGCCAAGGCCCAAAAATCTAAAAACAAGAAATAATGATCTGTTCAATTGCAGAAGTTTGATGATTTGATATATATAAACCCTAAACTTAACCATGGCGTCTTTTCTTATGCCTCAAAATACATTTGTGAAGTCGCCATTTGGGATGGCGGTGAAAACGCCAAAGGCCAAATCAGACAGATTGAAGGGCAAGGTCGTTGTCCAGATTTTGCCTGCGCTGAATAATGGTGGGGTGGAACGTGGCACGATCGAAATGGCGGAAGCGATTGTGCGGGCAGGTGGGCGTGCTGTGGTGATCAGCACGGGCGGACTGCTGGAAGCCAAATTGCAACGCATTGGTGCTGAACATATCACGCTTAATGTCGCGACAAAAAACCCGCTAAAATGGACTTTTATCCGCCGGCAAGTTAGTGCTGTTTTAAAATCTGTGGGGGCTGATCTGGTGCATATCCGATCACGGGCACCGGCTTGGATTGTTTTATCAGCGGCGAAAAGCCTTGGCATTGCAACCGTCACCACCATCCATGGTCGGTTTAAAGCAGGGCATATTTTTAAACGTCTCTATAACAGCGTGATGGTCAAATCAGATCGTATTATTGCCATTTCTGATTAT
>WTHX01000058.1 GCA_011522975.1 Alphaproteobacteria bacterium
TGAGATTGTCGATAAATTCCGCAAGACACTTGATCAGCATATGGACTAAGCCTCGATTAGTTTAGATCACCACCAAGACTTTAAGGCCGCCAATTGGCGGCCTTTTTGATTCTGTTTCATTTTTAATTCCTTAGAAAAATATAAGGGAAAAAAATTTTACAAAATTCAATAAAATCAACGAGTTAATATTGAAGAAAACCTTTGCCCATTGGCTCAAAAAGTGCAAAGGTAACAATAGTAAGCAAAAAATGCTTAATGATAAGAGGATCAAGTTTAGGGAGACTCCTTATGAATAAAACCGTAAAAACTGCTGTTGCTGGTGTTGTTGGCGCCGTGATGGCTGGTAGCGCGAGCGTTGCCGCTGCTGCTGAATCCGTTAACGTTGCTTTCTTTCTAGAATGGGCGACACCAAACCAGATCGCTAAGGTCGATAAGGCTTATGATGATGCGATGGGTGTTGATGTTAACTGGACTGACTTTTCAACTGGTGTTGCGATGACAGAAGCCATGTTGGCGGGTGATATCGACATTGCGTATTCGCAAGGTCTGGCACCATTCGTAACTGCTGTTCGTCAGGGCGCGCCATTGAAGATGGTCTCAATCGCTGTTGTTTATGAAGCCAATGATTGCTTCGTTAACAATGGTTTGGGCATTTCATCTTCAAACGCTTCAGAACTTGAAGGCAAGACCGTTGCTGTTCCATTGAACACCATGGCTGACTTCTCATTCCGTAAGCAGATGGCTGCATTGGGTGTTGATACATCAACAATGACAATCGTCGATCAGGCGCCTGCTGATGGTGCTGTATCTTTGGCTGATGGTTCTGTTGCCATGGCTTGTATCTTTGGTGGTGCTTCCGCTAAGGCTGCTGGCGAAGTTGGCACACCAATCATGAGTTCACAGGAAAAAGTTGACGCTGGCATCGGTTCATTCGACGTTGTTTCAGTGACTGAAAAGTTCGCCACCGAAAACCCTGGCCTGCTGGAAACATTCCTTGAAGTTACCCATGAAGCAAACGCAAACTGGACAGGTTCTGACGCTCAGATCCGTAAAGTTGCTGCTGACGCTGGTATGGACTTCGAAACAACCAAGAACCAGATGTCTGGCTTTATCTTCCCAACCGTGGAAGAGCAGAAGGCTCAGTACTTTGGCGATGGTGGTGTTGCAAGCGCAGCGGCTGAATCACTCGGTGCTGTCTTCACCAAGACCAACATCTCAAACTACAGCGGCTCTTTGGCCAGAACCATTGATGGTTCATACCTGAACTAAGCTCAGGTTAAAGATTTGCGAGCAAGGCCCTTTTTGAGGGCCTTGCTTCATTTGGGGCAAAAGTTAAAGAAGAATTAAAATGTCAGACCTTATCTGTAATGATCTTTGTATGACCTTTACCAACCCTCAAACAGGGGGAAAAGTTGAGGCGCTCAAAGACATTAATTTTTCGCTAAAGCAAGGGGAATTGCTGTCGGTACTAGGGCCATCTGGTTGCGGTAAGACAACGTTGCTTAATATGATCGCTGGGTTTATTAACCCGACTTCTGGCCAGTTGGAACTTGGTGGCAATGTCATCGAAAGTCCTGGCGTGGAACGGGGTATGGTTTTCCAGCAAGGTGCGTTATTTGAATGGCTGCCTGTTGCGCGCAATGTTGACTTTGGCTTGCGCATGAAAAAAATGGATGCCGAAGAAAGTGAAGCGCTGGTTGAGAAATGGCTCAATATCGTGGGGCTTGCTGGTTTTGGCGATACGCCAACCTATCAATTGTCAGGGGGGATGCAACAGCGTGTGGCTTTGGCCCGCTGTCTGGTCAATGACCCTGATTTGATTTTGATGGATGAACCTCTGGGCGCGCTGGATGCGTTGACCCGTGAAAAGATGCAATCGCTTATTCTTGAATTGTGGAAAGAAACAGGCAAGACCATCATTATTATTACCCATTCGGTTGAAGAAGCCTTGTTGTTAGGGGAGCGCTTGTTTGTGATGGCGCCACGGCCAGGGCGGATTTACAAAGAATACAACTTGCCCTTTGCTGAACAGGGATTGACCAAATCCTTGCGTGATATCAAACAGCAGGCAGATTTCGGCAAAGTCCGTGAAGAAATCCTGACCATGATCTGGGATATGGAAGAGGAGATTATGGGCAATGTTTGAGTGGTTATCGACACATCGTGCGGATATTTCCGCGATTATCATTTTATTGCTGGTGGCGGCATTTGCGACGTCTATTTATTTGGCCTTAAAGAAAGTCACGCTCGCCGCAATGATGAAGTTTTTGGCGATCCAGAACGCACCAGAGGTGGGTGGCATTGGGCTGTAACTGGCCTTTCAGCATTGATGCTGGTTTGGTTTTTCTTCTCTTGGGGGATGGCACGTGCTTATTTCCCAAGCGCGGCCAATGAACTCTGCCAAGTGGGCAAAATTTCAGAGGCGCTATCACCGATTACGGCCCGCCTGCCGATTGGCTCACGTTATTATAAATCCACAACATTGGTGGTGCGGAACTCTGCCCAGATTGATGGTCTGGAAACAGGATTGCCGCAACAAGTCTTTGATCAGACTGAACAACGGACATTGCGCAATGTGATTGGCCAGACACGGTCGATTATTGCGATTTTGTCTAACCCTGCCCAGCAAGACCCGAAAACAGCGGCTGATCTGGCAATGGTTGCCGATGATCTGAACCAATTGGCGGATCGTTTGCGGTCAGGTTATGATGGCTTAGTGCCAACGGCAGAAGCCCTCGAACAACCACGCTGGGGTGTTGAATCAACAGAAATTCCTCTGTTGCCCATCACCGCCCGTGGCGTGTTGTTTGATGACGTGTCAGTTGAAGTCAAAAGCGTTGCAGAACGTTTCTTGAAACTGCGGAACTTCCCACCTGAAGCCATGGGCTTGATTGAAAAGACCATGACTGAAATCGCGGCATTAAAAGACGCGGCCAATAATGACAATTCTTGGGGCGAAAGTGAAAAAGCAGAACGGGTAAAATATATCAAAGCCGTAGAAAGAATTTTCCGTCGTCTTGATGATGGGATCATCTTCCCTGCTGATGCGCTGCAAGATGTTAATCAGGGTGTTGAAAACCTGTTTGATGCTGTCGGTGATGCCAAGGGTGGTTTGGGTGTCGTGGAAGCCTTGTTCTTCCCTGGTGAAGGTGTTGTTAAATCACGGACGATCTGTATTGAACAAGGCTCAGCACGATGGTTGCCAAAGCCAACAGATGTGGTGGCGAAATTTGCAAAACTTGCCAATCCTGATGTTGAAAACGGTGGCGGTTATAAGGGCACAACCTTGCTTTGGGTGAAATGGTTGCCAATTTCTGATGTGGTTGGTTTCCTAATTCCTGACATGGTGGTTGATGCTCTGCCAGGCAGTTATGGCACCCATGACAGTGACGGCAGTTTCATGCCGACCTATAAAGACCGCCTGTTGGCATTGGCTCAAGGTGAAGTCTATCTGGGGTCAATCCCGATGTTGGATGGCCATATTTGGGATTCATTATTCCGTGTGATTGTCGCCATGGGCTTTGGTGTGCTGCTTGGTGTGCCATTGGGGATTTACATGGGCGTATCACGCTTCTTTAAATCCTTCTTTGATCCCTTGATTGAACTTTATCGTCCGGTGCCGCCATTGGCTTGGGCGCCATTGATCTTGACCATCTTCGGGATTCAAGATGACGGTAAGATCTTCCTGTTGTTTATGGTGGCTTTCGCCATCATGGTGATCTCAGCGCGAACAGGGGCGTCTGGCACGCAATTGTCCAAGATCCGGGCATCGCATTCATTGGGGGCGACCAACCGTCAAATCCTGCGTCACGTGATCTTGCCAAACGCTTTGCCGGAAATTCTGACTGGGGTTCGGATCGCCATCGGCGTTTGTTGGGGCACATTGGTTGCCGCTGAAATGCTGGCGGGGACAACAGGTGTTGGCTTTATTGAAAACGTTGCCCGTACCGTTTCAGATTATGAATTGATCTGGGTAACAATTTTGATCATGGGGCTGTTGGGTCTGATGTTTGATCTGATCATGCGCAAAGTCATTGATATCCTGATCCCATGGCGGGGTAAGGGTTGATCTAACCAACAAATAAATAAAAAGCCGAGGTCGACCTCGGCTTTTTTATAGGGGCTTTTATGGGTTATGAACGGTGTTGTCAGAGTGTGACTTGCTCCGTATGGCCATCAACCGCCATGGCCATGCCGCTGACATTTTTGGCGGCAGGTGAGGCCAGAAACAGCGCCATATCGGTAATATCAGATGCGGTCACAAATCGTTTAAGCGAAACACAATCGGCATAGCCTTGGCGCAACTCGGCTTCGGGGATGCCGCGGGCGGCGGCTTCCTTGGCAATGACCCGGTCCATCCGATCACCTTCGACAGCACCGGGGCAAATCGCATTGGCGCGAATGCCAAAAGGCCCCAATTCCATAGCCAAGGTTTTCATCAAGCCAATAATACCCCATTTCGCCGTGGCATAGGGCGATCGAAACGGATAGCCAAAAAGCCCAGCGGTGGATGAGGTTAACGTCATCACCCCTTGCTTGTTTTGCTTCATCCATGGGGCGGCAAGGCTGGTGGCCAGAAAAGCCCCATCAAGATTAACCGCAAGACAGCGTTGCCAATCGGATAAAGACACATCTTCGATTGATGCGGTTGGCCCGGCAATACCTGCATTGGCCATCACCACATCCAACTGCGGCCAGTCTTTTTGCAATTGATCAAAGACGCTGCGCATCGCTGTTTCATCAGCGGCGTCAGCTTCAAAAGTGATCAGATCAGGGTAAAGATCACGGGCTTGTTGCAGGGCGGCAGGGTCAGTGTCGGTGACCGCAACGGTGGCACCATTGGCCAAAAAACCCCGCGCCATATCAAGCCCCAATCCAGACCCGCCGGCGGTGATGAAAACATATTGGCTCATTCTTGTCTCCTTTTTGATCCTGAAAGTTAACGGCAATCCAAGAGAACAGATCCGCTTTTCTGCGCGTCTTCCACCATTTCATGGGCGGCGGCAATGTCATCCAAGGGGAAGACTTTGGCGATATTTTCAGTGATCGCGCCTGACTCCAGCAATCGGTTCAGCACCGCCAGATCAGCCCGGCGGGTGTCATCATCCAAGAGATAAACCAACACCATATGAAGCGAAATATTTTTGAACATGAAATCATAAAACGGCATTTCGGGGGTTTTGTTGATCGCTGAACCATAGGCCGCGATTGACCCGCCTTCGGTCATGACTGTGGCGAGGGTCGCGATATTAGCGCCGAATTCGGCCTCCACCGCATGATCAATCCCGCCGCAATGATCCATAATATCGTCAGCTAGGCTTGTGCTCTTATAATCCAGCACCACATCCGCCCCTGCTTTTTTGGCTGTGTCTTGGCTTAGCGGTGAAGATGCGGTGGTGATGATGGTCTTGGCGCCCATAGCGCGGGCAACCTCAATACAATAACGCCCAACACCGCCGCCACCGCTTGAGATCAAAACACGCTTGCCTTCGATAGATTTGGCGCGGGTCATGGTATGGACCGCGGTCATGGCCGGGATGCCCAAACACGCGCCATGCATCATGCTGGCGGCATCGGGCAACGGGCAAACCTGGCGAGCAGGGATGGCGATATATTCCGCCGCCGTGCCAAAAGCACGTTTAAACCCTGCGTTAAAGACAAAAACACGATCGCCTTTTTTGAAATTGGTGACGCCATCGCCACATTCTTCGATCTCACCGGCGCCATCCGAATGAGGGCTGACCTGTTCAAAAGGCATGGTCATGCCACCAAGGCTGAGGCCGGCTCGCATTTTAACATCGCTGGGGTTAATGCCCGAATAATGCAATTTGATCAGCACTTCACCTGCGGCAGGCTGGGGGATGGGTTGGTCGGAAATTTCCAGAACATCTTGGGCGGTGCCTTTGGCGCTATAAGATGCAATTTTCATAATATTCGCTCCGGCTATTAGGATGGGGGCTTATGTTTTATCATCACAAGACTTGCACATGACATGATTATCAGCAAAGATTTATTCTATCGAACAAGGAAATAACGACATAGAAAGGGCATCAAGATGGAAGAAGTATTCTCACGGCGCAAAATTGTTAATGCGACTGAATTAAAATATCTCAATGAACGGTCTGATGCCCGGGGCTGGGCGCAAATGTTGAGCCATCTTGGGCTGATCGCTGGTCTTGGCTATGCCCATTATCTGGTGATGGGGACATGGTGGGTCTTGCTCACAGGGTTTGGCCTTGGGGTTGCGTTGAACTTCCTTTATGCCGCACAGCATGAACTGTCGCATTGGACGGTTTTTAAAACCAAAGGGTTGAATGAATTTTGGGGACGGGTGATTGGCTTCTTCATGTTGTTCCCGCGCGATTTTGATTTGATCATGCATTACTCGCATCACCGTTTTACCCAAAACTGGGATAAAGATGGTGAATTGGTGCGTGAGCCTTATACGCTCAAGACTTTCCTATTGTGGATGATTGGGATTACGTATTGGCGGAATCGCATTTGGGGGATACTCCGCCGCGCCCGTGGTGTGATCATTGAGCCTTATATCCATGCCAATGAAGAAGCCAAAGTTATCCGCGAATCCCGTCTCCATTTATTGGCCTATGCGGCAATTGCGGCGGCGTCTGTTTATTTCCAAACTTGGGTTGTGCTGACCTTTTGGATTATTCCGTTGATTGCAACAAAGCCGGTGCATCAATTGCAAAACACCATTGAGCATCTGGGCCTGTCGCATAATCACGATATCCTGAACAACACACGTTCCACTCGGACTAATTTTTTCATGCGTTGGTTGTGCTGGCAGATGCCTTACCATACCGCCCATCATAGTTTTCCTTCTGTGCCGTTTTGGAAACTTCGCGAATTAAACGATAAGATTGAAAACACTTGCGGTGAAGTGCATCGCATGGGCTGGATTGAATTTCAGATCGAAGCGGTCAAGCGTTTGATGGCCAAAGATGAAGACGGCTATCCGATGGATGAAGTCTGGATCGTGCCGGTCAAAGGTGGCCGGACTGTCCGTGTTGAAAGTTAATCATGGCCCGCGCGCTTAAAGTCTATACTTCCCTTTGGGCGATGATGCCCCATGACCAGTCTGGCGTGATCCTTTCCTATGAGGAGATTTGCGAGAAAGTCGCAGCGGCGGGGTATGATGGCATGGCGCTTGATCTGGGGGCAGGGGATATTGCCCAAGCCAGAGAAGTGCAACCGATCATGGCGCGCTATGGCCTGACGCCATTAATTGTGGCCTTTCCGAAAACCGTGGAAAGCATGCGCGAAGTTTTAGTCATGTCAAAAGACTTTGGCGCGCCGTTTGTTGATATCATTGGCCAGGTCATGCCAATCTCTGTTGATGGCATGATCCCTGTTATCCGGCGCTGGATGGATATGGCGGAAGAAATTGGCATGCCGGTGCAATTTGAAACCCATCGCAATTGCATCACCAATGATTTATTCACCACTTTATCATTGCTGGATGCGATTCCTGAAATGAGGCTTTGCGCGGACCTGTCGCATTATGTGGTGGATCGTGAGTTTAAACTGCCGCTTCAGCATCATGAAAAGATGATGATCAGCCGCATTCTTGATCGTGCCGACAGTTTCCAAGGGCGGGTGGCCAGCCGCCAGCAAATTCAATTGCAATTGAATTTCCCCCAGAATCAGAAATGGGTGGATCTGTTCAAAGGCTGGTGGCAAGAAGGCTTTGAGCGCTGGTTGAGCCAGAATCAAGACGGTGATTGCATCTTTTTATGCGAATTGGGCCCGCCTGAATATGCCATGACAGATCATGCCGGCGTTGAAATGTCAGACCGTTGGCAGGAAGCCTTATTGATCAAGTCATGGGTTGAAGGAATTTGGGCCGATTTAAAGTCATAATCTTCGTTTATTATTAATGATTTAATTAATATTTCATTACCCATTTGACATCCCCATTTGATCGGCTAAAGTTTTAAAAAATAAAAAAAACGGGGGGGTATCTTGCATACCGTTTTAATGATTATCGCCAAGCGATTATTGCTTGGTATAGTGACCATGTTCATGGTTTCTGTGTTGATCTTCTGTGCGGTGAATCTTCTGCCTGGTGATTTTGCGCAAGCCATCCTTGGTCAGGGCGCCACGCCTGAGGCGGTGGAGGCTATCCGCAAAGACCTCGGGTTGGATAAACCTTTCATCCAACGCTATTTGGGGTGGTTTGTTAATGCCATCCAAGGTGATTTCGGCACCAGTTTTGCCCAAGCCAATTTCAGTTCCTATGGTGGATCAACCGCCACGGAAAATTTTGGTTCGGTTGCCCATCAATTGGCCCCTCGGTTTAAAAACACGATTTTCCTTGCATCCGTGACAGCGGCGGTGGCTGTGCCGATCTCTTTGTTTATTGGCGTGCTGGCCGCGCTTTATCGCAATTCGATTTTTGATCGGGTTGCGAATATCTCGACCTTATCGTCGATCTCATCCCCTGAATTTTTCTTGGCTTATATCTTGATCTTGGTGTTGGCGGTGCTGAACCCTATTTTGCCATCTCTGTCGAATATTTATGATGGGATGGAATTTGGTGAGCGTCTGCAAAAGACCATGTTGCCGGCTTTAACGCTGACCTTGGTGGTGGCGGCGCATATGATGCGGATGACAAGGGCTGCGATTATCAATCTTTTGGCCTCACCCTTTATTGAAATGGCTCGCCTGAAAGGTTTGAGCCCGTTTCGGGTGATTCTCTTTCACGCCTTCCCCAATGCTCTGGCGCCGATCATTAATGTTGTTGCTCTAAACCTCGCGTTTTTGATCACCGGCGTTGTGGTGGTTGAAGTGGTGTTTGTCTACCCCGGGATTGGTCAGTTGTTTGTCGATAGTGTGAAGATTAGGGATATTCCAGTGGTGCAGGCCTGCTGTTTGGTGTTTGCCGCGGCTTATATTTTGCTGAACCTGACCGCAGATATTATGGCCATTATTTCGAACCCGCGTTTGCGGCATCCAAAATAGGGGGCGGTTATGGCGTTCACAACAATCATGATGATTTGGCTTGCTGGAGCGGTTGGTTTGACCCTCGCCGCCAAAGCCCTCGCCCCCAAAGCCCCCACTGTTGAAATGCAGGAATGGCTTCGGGATGTCGGTTATGTCGCGTTCTTCGGTTATATTTTTATGATCACGATCGTGCTGTTGTCCGTTGATTATTATCTGGGCTATTGGTTTGCTGAAGATATGCCCGCTTGGCTGCAGGCCATATCGTTCTTTGGCCCGCAAAAATTGCCGTTCTATGGATGGCTGATCAATGGCATTATTATGTTTGGCATTGCGGGGTGGATTTTTCGTGTTGTTGGCCGGACTGTCGGCACAGAATGGTCGAAAAAAATGTTCCGCCAGATGCCTGTCACGGCTTCCTTTGGGATCCTGATCATTATTCTTTATGCGATCATGTCGATCTTTGCCGATTTCATCGCGCCTTATGGTCAGGCTGATGTGTTTGATAAAATCAATCTTTTGCCTGGCGGCGATCCGGCCTTGGGCGGTGACCCTGCGCATTTGCTGGGAACTGATCAGATTGGCCGTGATTTGTTAAGCCGTCTTATTTATGGCGGGCAAAACACGGTTGGCATTGCTTTTGCCACCACGTGTTTGGCGTTCTTTATTGGGACGTCTCTTGGTTTCTTGGCGGCAACTTTGGGCGGCTGGTTTGATCAATTGCTGTCGCGCATCGTGGATATGTTAATGGCGATCCCGCAATTGATTTTCGCTTTGTTGCTGATGACTATTGCAACGGCTTGGGCAGGGTCTGAACGCAGTTTGCTGACCATTTATATGGTGGTGATTATTGCAGTGCTGGACTCAACCCGTGTCTTCCGTCTGTC
The DNA here is from genome assembly GCA_011522975.1 of Alphaproteobacteria bacterium. Lineage (GTDB taxonomy): Bacteria > Pseudomonadota > Alphaproteobacteria > Puniceispirillales > UBA1172 > JAGWAQ01. Next base: position 9,846 of record WTHX01000058.1, read on the forward strand.
ACGAGCGGTGGGGATGAATATTGTGGTGATGGATTTCTTTGAAGCCGCAAAACTACGCGGTGAGAACTTGGCGTATCTGATCTTCAAAGAAATTCTGCCGAATGCTTACGCACCATTACTGGCTGAATTTGGCTTGCGCTTCTGTTTTGTCTTCCTGACCATTGCCTCTCTGTCGTTCTTGGGTGTCGGTATTCAGCCGCCACTGGCCGATTGGGGCACTATGGTGAAAGATCTGTCTCAGTTCATTAACTTTGCAGCCTTTAGCCCATTGACTGCCGCATTACCATTGCTGGCGGCGGGGGCAATCGCGCTCCTGACGGTTGCTGTTAACTTTGTGGTGGACTGGATGTTGCATCGTTCATCAGGATTGAAGGAATAGGACAATGTCTAAAAAAGAACCACTTATCCGTATCCGCAATCTTGAGATCATCGGCATCACTGATGAAGTCAAAGTGCCGATTATTAATGGCGTTGACCTTGACCTGAACCGCGGTGAAGTCTTGGGGCTGATCGGCGAGTCAGGGGCGGGGAAATCCACCCTTGGGCTGGCGGCAATGGGCTATACCCGTGATGGCTGTCACATCACCGGTGGTGAGGTTGAGTTTGATGGTATTGATCTGATTAATGCCAGCCCGGCTGTTAAAAGACAATTGTTGGGCAAGCGTATTGCCTATGTTGCGCAATCAGCCGCCGCGTCATTTAACCCGGCCCACCGGATTATCCGTCAGCATAGTGAAGCCCCCGGGGTTCACGGCACGATGAGCCGTGGCGATTCAGAACAAGATGCCATTGAACTTTACGAAAAATTGCGCTTGCCGAACCCTGATGAAATTGGCTTCCGTTATCCGCATCAGGTGTCAGGTGGGCAGTTGCAGCGTGCGATGACCGCCATGGCCATGGCGTGCCGCCCTGATTTGATCATTTTTGATGAGCCGACGACAGCATTGGATGTGACCACCCAGATTGAGGTCTTGGCCTCGATCCGTGAGATTGTTCAGCAGTTTAATACAGCGGCGATTTACATCACCCATGATTTGGCTGTGGTGGCGCAGATGGCTGACCGCATCAAAGTGCTATTGCGGGGCGATGAAGTCGAAGAAGACGCCACGGCAAAGATGCTGAAATCACCGAAAGAAGATTATACCAAATCGCTTTGGGCGGTGCGCAGTTTCAAACGTGACCAAAAACCATTGGCGAAAAAAGGTGATGTGCCTGTCGTCAGTTTGCAAAACGTCACCGCGGCTTATGGCAAAGTGCCTGTCTTGAAAGATGTGTCTTTTGATATTCACCGTGAGCGTACGGTCGCGGTTGTGGGTGAGTCCGGGTCAGGCAAATCAACAGCGGCGCGTTGTATCACAGGCCTGCTGCCACCATTGTCCGGACAAATCCTTAATAATGGGGAGCCGCTGCCCGCTCATTATCGAAGCCGCAACAAAGATCAATTGCGCCAAATCCAGATGATTTATCAAATGGCGGATACGGCGCTTAACCCACGGATGAAAGTGGGGGAAATTATTGGCCGTCCTGTTGAGTTTTATCTCGGCCTGACAGGGAACGACAAAAAGCGCAAGGTCAATCGTCTGTTTGAACAGATCGAACTTGATCCTGCTGAATTTGCCAATCGTTTGCCAACCGAATTATCAGGTGGCCAAAAACAGCGTATTGGGATTGCCCGTGCGCTGGCGGCGGAACCTGAATTTATTATTTGCGATGAAGTCACCTCTGCTCTTGATCAGTTGGTTGCCGAAGGCATTCTGAAATTGCTGGCCAATCTCCAAGATGAGATGGGGCTGGCATATATGTTCATTACCCATGATTTATCAACAGTGCGCGCCATTGCTGATGAAGTCGTGGTGATGAAAGACGGGGTGGTCGTTGAACAAGGCCCGAAAGATAAAATGTTCACCCCACCACATCACGCTTACACCGATTTATTGTTGAGTTCCGTACCAGAGATGGATGAAAAATGGCTCGATCGTTTGTTGGCTGAACGTGGTGCTGAAAATCTTGGTGATGCCGCTGTCGGAAAGATGTCTGGCAATTGACGGATGAAGGTTATCAGGACATAATATTTTTTAGTTGGGTCATAATAACGAATAATAAGCCCTATGATGCTTACATGATGGAGGAAAAAACATGAGCATTACAATGAATAGACGTTCAGTATTGCAGACAGGTGCTGC
>WTHX01000021.1 GCA_011522975.1 Alphaproteobacteria bacterium
CATCTCCCGGTTTGCCATCTTCACGCTGAAGCATTTGAAGACCTGACCCCCAATTGGGCTTAAACCGGAAATTATAGGTTTCATCATGGCGGGTTTCATCGGGCAAACGATTGGTATCGTGCTTATGGCTTGGGAAGCCTGACCATCCGCCTGCCCCAACGGTAAACAACTCACTCACCAAAAGACGGCCAACCTGATCATGCTGTTTTTGGCCGAGGATATGCTTGATCTTGCGGTGGGTTTTAGTGTCATCAGAACCATATTGCACCAGATCAGGTGTCCTGACGTCAAAAGGTTCAAGCACTTTGTCATATTTTGCCCCCGCGATAAATGTTTCGGTTTCTTCTGAAACACAGACCAGCGTGACCTTAGCACCAACCGGAATATAAACGCCTTCAGGTTCGCCATCCCAAACATCTTCACCACGATTGCCAAGATTGCTGAATGAAACGCCCTCAACCTCAACATCAACTGTTCCAGTGGCCGGTACGATGCAGGTTTCATACCCCGGGACTTGATAACTGAACGCCTCACCTTTTTTCATTTTGACGATATTGAAATAATTCAGCGGAACAAGTTGATCTTCAACATCAACAATGGGTTTATTGGCATTATCATAAGGGGCGATATGCATGGAGATATCCTTTCATCAAGAGCCATTATAGGCATGGGTATTCATAAATTCTGTCAATTCTGCTTCATCGGGCATGGCGGCGGCGCAACCAGGTTTGGACACGGTGATAGAGGCACAAGCAGACCCCCGCAAGACAGCATCACGCAAGGGCATATCATCCGCCAATGCGGAAATAAACCCAGCCATAAAACTATCGCCAGCCCCTGTAGGCTTTAACGCATCCACAGGATAAATTCCGGTTTCAATTTCCGCGCCATCACCAAAAGTCACCGCGCCTTTTTCGCCCATCTTATAAACGATGATGCGGCTTGCCGCTTGCGCCAGTTCACGGGCTTTATCAAGGCCTTTTTCAATGCCGCCCGCCATGAAGCCAAATTCTTCATCATTGCCAACGACGATATCGCTCATCTCACCAGCACGGGACAAAACGTCTTCGGCCACTTCAGCCGAAGGCCAACTATAGGGGCGATAATCAACGTCAAAGATCACCGGCAACCCGTTTTCTTTTGCGCGTTCAAAAGCCCGGAATGCGGCACTGCGGGAGGGTTCGGCGGCAAACACCGTACCAGCGGTGATCAACGCACTATATTCACTGAAATCAATGGCGTTAATATCATCAACCGTCATCTGGAAATCAGCCGCGTTATTGCGATAAATCACCGATTGATGGCCTTCCACCCGACTTTCATAAACAGCAAGCGAGGTTCTTTCTTCGCCTTTAACCTTGCGGACATGGCGTTTATCAATGCCATAAAAATCCAATTGGTTGAGGCAATACCACCCCACCGCATCATCAGAAACACAAGTCACCAGCGCGGTCTGGCATTTGAACTTTGACAGACCTGCCGCGATATTGGCAGATGACCCGCCCATGGTGACCATCATATCCGTGGCGTTTTCAGTGGCAGTGCCCGGCGGATGGGGGCAGAGATCCATGCCCACACGGCCAATGACTAGAATTTTTTTTGATTTGATACGGTCTAAAATCATCACACACCCCGCCGCTGACGTGATCGTGATTTTTCAACATCCTGATGCGCCGCCTTGACTGTCTCACTATTGGAAACTTCAGGCGTGCCCACTTCCCACCAGGTATGGCCTTCGGTGGTCCAACCATCATAGGCATCAACTTTCATGACAATAACATAGGTTTGATCACTGGCCTGAGCGCGTTTAAAGGCTTCGGCCAATTCAGGCGGATTTTCAACAGTTTCAGCCTTCGCCCCCATGGCCGCGGCATGGGCGGCAAAATCCACCCCGAACGGTTCGGGAATGGTGGGGCAATCGGCAAAGAGATTGTTGAAACTCTCATTACCAGTGTTGTTCTGAAGTTTATTGATAACCGCAAAACCGCCGTTATCCAGCACCAGCGCGATGATCTTCTTTTGGCTCAACACCGATGAGTAAATATCTGAATTAAGCATCAGATACGATCCATCCCCACAGAACGTGATCGTATCGCGGTCAGGTTCTTGTTGGCTTTGGGCAATCCGTGCGCCCCATGCGCCAGCAATCTCATACCCCATACAGGAAAACCCAAACTCGACATCCACCGTGCCGATATCCAATGTCCGCCAATTTGCTGTCACTTCAGCAGGCAAGCCCCCTGCCGCCGCAACAATGCGGTCACGCTGATGGCAAAGGCCGTTCACAACGCCAATGGCTTGGGCATAAGAGTTGGGACGGTTATCCCCATAACTGGTGTTATCCGCGACATACTCATCCCATTTTTTACGTTCGGATTGGGCTTGGGTAATCCAGCCTTGATCGGCTTTAAAATCACCCAAAGCAGCATCAAGAGCATTGAGACTTAATTTAGCATCACCGACCACCGGCAAAGACATATGTTTGCCAGCATCATGGCGCGCGGCATTGATTGAAATAAACCGTGCCGCTTGGTCAAATGCTGTCCATGACCCTGTGGTGAAATCCTGCAATCTTGTGCCGACCGCAAGAATAACATCAGCCTGTTCAGCAATTGTATTGGCGCTGTCAGAACCCGTGACACCAATCGGGCCAATATTGTGGCCATGGTCAGCCCGCATATTGGCGCGTCCTGCGATGGTTTCAACAACAGGAATATCACGTCTTTCAGCAAAATCTGTTAATTCGGTCACTGCTTTTGAATATTGCACCCCACCCCCAGCGATGATCATAGGGCGCTTGGCGTTTTTCAAGAGCGCGACGGCGGTTTTAATTTCATCACCATCAGGGGCTTGGCGGCGAATATGATGAATTTTCTTTTCAAAGTAGACGGCTGGATAATCATAACTCCAGCCCTGAACATCTTGGGGAAGACCAAGGAAAACCGGACCACAATCACCTGGGTCAAGCATGGTCGCCACCGCCGCTGGCAGCGATTGTATCACCTGAGCCGGGTGGGTAATGCGATCCCAATATCGCGTTACAGGTTTAAACCCATCATTAACGCCATAGGTGGGGTCATTGAAATTTTCCATCTGCTGTAAAACAGGGTCTGGCAAGCGCGTCAAATAAGTATCACCACAAAGCATCATCATCGGCAGTCGATTGGCATGGGCCAGTGCTGATGCTGTCATCAGATTGGCGGTACCCGGACCTGCGCTGGCGGTGCAGAACATAAACCGTTGACGCAACCATGCTTTGGCATACCCGGCCGCGGCAAACCCCATGGATTGTTCATTCTGGCCACGGTAAAGCGGCAGGCTTTCTTGATGCTCATAGAGCGCTTCACCAAGACAAGTTACATTGCCATGCCCAAAAATACCAAAGCCACCGCCACATAAGCGATGTTCTTCACCATCAATCATAATGAATTGATTATCCAGCCATTTGATGATGGCTTGTGCTGTAGTC
>WTHX01000126.1 GCA_011522975.1 Alphaproteobacteria bacterium
CTGCATTTTCTGAACGTGCTGCTGATTTCAGATGTGCAATCAATTGGTCAAACATGATGCCCCCTATCGTTATTTTTACAGCATGACAGACTATGGCACTGATGTCATGGGCACTGACGTCATGCGTTGATGTTAAATCTCCCCACCTTGGCGGATGGTGGCCTCAACATGGGCGATATCATCATCTGAAAGCCCATAGATATCCCGGGCGGTTTCAACCGAGATATACCCCCGCAGCAGATCACGTTTGACCAACGCATGATCACGGTCTTTCGGGTTGCCGTAACCGCCACCACCGGGAAAAGCCATCATCACTTTCCGGCCATGGGGGACAAATTGCTTGCCTTTGACCCGCATCGGCGTGTTGTCATCTTGCGCGATTGTTGTCGGCGCGCCATCACCGCCGCCACGCCGCCCACGGGCAGGATGGTCACCACGATCAAACATGGCTTGCAGATCAAATTCATGGCCTTCAATAGCGCCGACTTCCATATATTGGCCAAGCCCGCCTCTGGTCTTGCCCGCACCGCCGCTATCAGGGCGCAGCTCTTTGCGCCAGATCATGACAGGACCAACATTTTCAGTCGCTTCAATGGGCATGGTCATAACGCCCGATGGAAAGGCGGTGGCGTTCAGCCCATCATGTTCAGGCCGTGCGCCTGACCCGCCAGAATTAAAGGTCAAGACCTCTGATCGGCGGGCGTCTTTGGGGGCAGGCGCATCACTGCGGGGACGTAAACTGACTTGGAAATTACACAGGCATCCCGCGCCTTCTGCTGGCACCAACCCGGGGATGATCTGATCAAACGCATTAAACACCGTGTCAGGAACAAAATGTCCAACAATATGGCGCAACGCCACCGGGGCCGGATGCAGGGCATGAACAATGGTGTTTTCTTCGGCGATGATTTCAAACGGCTCAAGACTCGCGGCGTTATTCGGGATTTCAGGGGCGATCGCCACTTTCAGCGCATAACACGCATAGGCTTTGGTATAGACCAAGGGGCAATTGATGCCTTTTTTATCGACCCCTGATGTGCCGGTAAAATCACTGATAATCTTATCGTCATGAATGGAAATTTTAACCTTCAGTGTGATCGGCTCATCAAAACCATCGACGGTCATCTCGCCTGATGCCTCTTGATTGGGCAGGGCCTTGATGCGTTCGATTGTGGCACGGCGCGAATGATCAAGGATAAACCCGCCAATATCATCCAGCGTTGCCAGATCAAATTCCACCATCATATCAATCAAGCGGCGGTGGCCAATTTCGTTACACGTCGCCAGCGCATAGATATCGCCGATCAATTGATCAGGCTCACGGACATTGCCGCGAATGATGCGGGTTAAAGTTTCATCCACCTCACCTTGATGGGCAAATTTCATGATCGGGATATAAAGTCCTTCTTCATAGACACTCTGGGCATCTGCCCCAAAACCGCGACCACCGATATCAACAATATGCGCGGTGCAAGCAAAGAACCCCACCAACACCCCTTGATGGAAAGATGGCGTGACCATGGTGATATCATGCAAATGGCCAGTGCCTTCCCATGGGTCATTGGTGATATAGATATCCCCTTCCAGCATATTTTGCCGCCCGATCCGGCGGATGAAATGCGCCACGGCATCGGCCATGGCATTGACGTGACCGGGCGTGCCTGTCACGGCTTGGGCTAACATCAACCCTTGGGCATCATAGACCCCTGCGGATAAATCGCCGGCTTCCCTAACGGATGTTGAAAAGGCTGTTCGCACCAAGGCTTGCGCCTGTTCTTCAACAATGGAAATCAGCCGGTTCCACATCACCTGATAAGCAACAGTCGATAGCGTTTTCGTCATGACGCGTCTCCTTTAACGATCACGTCAATACAGCCATCAGCCTGACAAATTGCTGTTCTGCTGGAGGGTACGATAATTGTTGTTTCATCTTCGGTGATGGCGGCAGGCCCGTGGATGAATTGCCCTGTTGTCATGGCATCACGCTGAACAAGAGTGCTGTCAGAAAACCCGCCCTTAGCGGCGTCAAAAATCTCACGGTGGCCTGATGGCGGCGCGCCTTCTTTGGCTTGCGATTCTTTTATAGGCGTAACCTGTTCCGGCGGGGTGGTGGCATTAACCGACCAGACGGTGATCTCAATATCCATGCCTGCGACAGGGCGGCCAAATAGTTTGGTGTAATCTTCTTCAAAACGTTGTTCGAAAATACCAACATCAGGCGACATGGCTTGGTCTTCACTCAGGGCAATAGGGATTTCCCAACCTTGGCCTTTGTAACGCATATAGACTTTAAACTCATGCTCAATGGGGCTTTTGTCATCACAGGTGCGGACAAAGGCGGTGGCTTCCTCTTTTAATGCTGTCAGCAATTCTTTCACCGGTTCTGGGTCAAAGTCACTCAACCGCACATAAACGGAACGATTGGCTTCAAAACTATAGGGCGCGCGTAAAAACCCAATGGCTGAACCAACCCCTGCCCCTGGCGGCACCAACAGCCGATCCACCCCTAGTTTTTCACACAAGCGCGCGGCATGGAGTGGCGCCGCCCCACCGAAGGCGATCATCGTGTATTGGCTTAAATCTTCGCCATTTTCAACCGCATGGACACGGGCGGCATTGGCCATGTTTTCATCAACGACCTCGGCAACGCCAAAGGCTTGTTCTGTGTCCTTTAATTTTAAATCCGCGCCAATATGATCCTCTAAGGCTTGGCGCGATTTGTCAGGATAAAGCGGGATCGTCCCGCCTGCGAAATGATCAGGGTCAAGTTTGCCCATCATCAGATCAGCATCGGTCACCGCCGGCCGCGTCCCGCCCCGACCATAACACGCCGGCCCCGGTTCAGACCCTGCGCTTTCAGGCCCGACCCTGATTTGGCGGAGATTATCCACATGAGCCAAAGAGCCGCCCCCTGCGCCAATTTCAACCATATCAATCACCGGAATGGATATCGGCATGCCAGAGCCTTTTTTAAACCGGTACGTCCGTGCGACCTCAAACACCCGCGATGTTTTCGGCGTTTTGTTTTTAATCAGGCAAATCTTGGCGGTGGTCCCCCCCATATCGAAACTCAACACTTTATCAAGGTTATACCGGGCGGCGATATGGGCGGCGAAAACAGCCCCGCCTGCAGGGCCTGATTCCACCAATCGGACCGGAAATTCAGCGGCTGATTCAAGTGAGATAATCCCGCCGCCAGAGTGCATCAGGAAAATCCGGCCTTGAACGCCTTCATCACGCATCCGACCTTCGAGGCGGCCAAGATAGGACGCCATCAAAGGCTTGATATAAGCATTGGCCACAACCGTGTTAAAGCGTTCATATTCGCGCATTTGCGGGCTGACTTCTGATGAAATTGACACCGCAACATCGGGCAATCTTTCCGCCAGCCGATCACGGATCATCTGTTCATGATCAGGGAAGATATAGGAATGGATCAAGCCAAT
>WTHX01000146.1:0-9409 GCA_011522975.1 Alphaproteobacteria bacterium
TTGGCTGAAGCGGGGGTTGAAAACTTGACCCTGTCGTTGAAATTGCCGCCGCCTTCTTATGCTCGCCGTGGGGGTGAGATTATCGCCGCCCAATTGCGCGCTGTTGGCATCAATACCCAAATCGAAAATCTGGAATGGGCGCAATGGCTTGACCAAGTCTTTAAGGGCAAAGATTACGACCTGACAATTGTCTCTCATACTGAGCCTATGGATATCGGGATTTACGCCAATCCTGATTATTATTTCCAATATGACAGCCCAGCGTTTCAAGAGACCATCGAAATGCTGAAATCAGAGAGCGATCCTGAAAAACGGTCCAGCCTCTTGGCGAAAGCGCAACGCCAGATTGCCGATGATTATGTCAATGGCTATCTGTTCCAATTGGCACGAACTGGCGTGGCGGATGCCCGTATCATGGGGCTGTGGGAAAACGCCCCCACCCAAGCCAATGACTTAACTGGTGTTTATTGGCAATAACACAAAGTCCTTAAAGCATCATTGATGCGCATGGTTCTATTGGACAGCATCCCGAAGCCCCGCTAATCTTAGCGGGGTTTCTTCTTCTCCAGATGGAGTGGATCAAATGGCGGCAAGGACAGGATCAATATGCTGAAATTCATCATCAATCGCATGATGACGCTGGCCATCAGCCTTATTGTGGCGTCCTTGGTGATTTTTGCCGCGATTGAGTTGATCCCTGGCGATCCTGCCGCCTTTATGTTGGGGATTAATGCAGCCCCTGATACAGTTGCCGCCCTGCGTCAAGAATTGGGGCTGGATGGGCATCCTGTGGCGCGCTATCTGCGCTGGGTTGCGGGCATGATGACAGGGGATTTTGGCCAATCCTATACCTATCAAGTGCCGGTGGTTGATCTGGTGATGGCCCGGCTAGGCATCTCCCTGCCATTGACGCTGATGGCGTTGGTCTTGACCATCCTCATCGCCCTGCCTGTAGGGATGATGGCCGCCAGCAAACGCAATAAAGCCGCTGATTGGGGCATCATGGGGGTGACGCAATTGGGCATCGCCATCCCGAATTTCTGGTTCGCCATGATCTTGGTGTTGGTCTTTGCCATCCAGTTGCAATGGTTTTCAGCCGGCGGTTTCCCGGGATGGGACAATGGGCTGGCCGCTGGACTGAAAGCCTTGGTTTTGCCTGCTGTCGCCTTGGCCCTGCCGCAAGCGTCTATTTTGGCGCGGGTGATGCGATCCGCCATGATTGATGTCTTATCGCAAGATTATATCCGCACGGCACGCGCCAAGGGGCTTTCTGAAAAGCAAGTGCTTCTCCGCCATGGTTTGCGTAATGCCATGATCCCTGTTGTGACCATCCTTGGGCTGCAATTTTCGTTTTTGATCGCCGGGGCGATTATTATTGAAAATGTGTTTTTCCTGCCCGGGTTAGGACGGCTTGTCTTTCAAGCCATCACCCAACGTGATTTGATTGTCGTGGAATCAGTGGTAATGCTGCTTGTTTTCAGCGTTATTATCGTGACGTTTTTGGTCGATATTGCCTATGCGTGGATTGACCCAAGATTGCGCCAATCGCGCCTCAATCTAGGGGCATTCAGATGATCACAAAAGCCACAATGGCCCAGATGCCGCTGTCCCTGAAATTAGGCATGATCCTGACCATGATGATAGCCACGATGGCTTTCGTATCACTGGTCTGGACGCCTTATGCGGTGGATCAATTGAATATCGCAGGGCGTTTGCAACCTTTGTTTCATGCTCAACATTGGCTTGGCACGGATCATTTTGGCCGTGATATCCTATCCATGGTCATGGTGGGGGCGCAGGTTTCCATTGCTGTTGCGCTGGTGGCCGTTGGGATTGGCATGGCATTTGGGGTGCCCTTGGGGTTAACCGCCGCCGCCTTAGAAGGCACAAGATTTGATGACGTGATCATGCGGGGTAATGATTTGGCCTTTGCTTTCCCTGCCTTGGTGATTGCAATTTTAATCACCGCCATATTGGGGCCTTCTGCATTGAACGCGATTATAGCGATTGGGATTTTCAACATCCCTGTTTTTGCGCGGGTGGCGCGGGGCGGTGCCCTGACCCAATGGCGGATGGATTATATCTTAGCCGCCCGTGTCGCTGGCAAATCAAAAACCCGCATTTCAATTGAACATATTCTGCCCAATATCAGCACGCTGTTGATCGTCCAAGGCAGCATTCAGTTTAGCCTTGGTATCTTGGCAGAAGCAGGCCTGTCCTATGTGGGGTTAGGCGCACAACCACCGACCCCGTCTTGGGGGCGGATGCTGGCCGAAAGCCAAACCATGATCAGTTTTGCCCCCCATCTGGCGATTGTCCCTGGGCTTGCGATTATCATCACTGTTCTGGGGTTAAATTTGATGGGCGATGGGCTGAGGGACTGGCTTGACCCCCGCTTGAAACGAGATCAACGGAGGCAAGGATAATGCCGCTGTTATCGGTTCAAAATCTCAATGTTCAGATTGGCGCGCATCGGGTGGTTGATGATATTTCATTCACCATCCATCAAGGTGAGGTCTTTGGCCTTGCAGGGGCGTCAGGGTCTGGCAAATCTATGACGGCATTGGCCTTGATGGGATTGTTGCCGACCCATGGCGTCCGGTCAGGACAAGCGGTATTTAATGGTCAGGATTTAATCGCATCATCTGAAAAAACCATGCAATCGATCAGGGGCGATCAGATCAGCATGATTTTCCAAGAACCTATGACCGCGCTTAACCCGTTGATGAGCATTGTTGATCAAGTGGCTGAACCTATACTTATTCATAAAGGGGGGAGCCAAAATCAGGCACAGGATCGGGCGCTTCAATTGCTTGATCGCGTTGGGGTTGAGGCGAAAAGCGGCAACCGCCATCGCTACCCCCATGAATTATCGGGCGGGCAACGCCAGCGGGTGATGATCGCCCAAGCCATCGCGTTAAAGCCAAAATTACTGATTGCGGATGAACCCAGCACCGCCCTTGATGTCACCACCCAAGCGGAAATCTTGCACCTGTTGGCACGGTTGGTACGGGAAGACGATATGGCGATGATGCTGATCACCCATGACTTGGCTGTTCTGGCTGAAAACACCCAAAACCTCGCCGTAATGAAAGATGGGAAAATCCAAGACCATGGCATAACCAAAACTGTTTTCACGGCCAAGAAAAACAGTTTCACACAATCATTGATCAAAGCATCTGAATTCAAGTCATTGCCCAAAAAGAAGCCTGCCAAAATTGCCCCTGGCCTATTGTTGGATGTTGATCAAATTGTCGTGACCTATCCGAAAGCCAATACCCCTGCGGTGGATCAAGTCAGCCTCGCAATCGCCCCTCAAGAAAGCCTTGGCCTTGTTGGTGGGTCAGGTTGCGGGAAATCCACCCTTGCCCGCGCAATCTTGGGGCTTGAGCCGCTGGCAGGCGGTACAATTAGCATGAATGGCAATCAAATCACAGCGGGGCAGGATATCCCACCATCGACCCGAGCCATGATGCAGATCGTCTTTCAAGATCCATTTGGATCGTTTAACCCAAGGCATCGTGTTGGGCGGCTGATCACTGAACCTTTCCATGCTTTGACTACGCCGCCGAAAGATCAAACCCAAGCCATTGCCGAGGCTTTGCTTGATGTTGGGCTTGATCCCGATGATCAGCATAAATATATCCATGAATTTTCTGGCGGACAGCGGCAACGGCTGGCCATTGCAAGGGCTTTGATGATCAAGCCCAATTTGATCATTCTGGATGAAGCGGTTTCAGCCCTAGATATGGTAATCAAGGCGCAAATCATTGAATTGCTTTCTTCTTTACGCAAAAAACATGGCCTATCCTATCTTTTCATCAGCCATGATTTATCGGTGATAGAAGCCATGACAGATCGTGTTTTGGTCATGGATCAAGGCCAGATAGTTGAACAAGGCCCAACGCAAGATGTGCTGAAATCACCACAACACCCTGTGACCAAGACGTTGATCAATGCGATACCGCGCATCCCAAAATCATGGCGTTAAACCGATTGCCAGCCTTGACTATCATGTTCCCGTGACTTGACCTCAAGGTGATGATACGCTTGCCTTGATAAGATATAACAATCACGCAAAGGATTGATCATGGCAGGACGACTGAAGGGTAAAACCGCGATTGTGACTGGCGGTGGGTCTGGTTTCGGCGCAGGTATCGCAGCAGCCTTTGCCGAAGAAGGCGCGCAAGTCATGGTGGCTGATATCAATAGTGATGGGGCGGAAGCCATAGCGCAAAAAATCAATGGCATTGCCCATCAGGTTGATGTTGCTGACCCTGTTTCTGTTCAGGCGATGGCGGCGGCGGCCGAAGCCAATTTTGGTGCTGTTGATATTCTGGTCAATAACGCTGGCGTCACTCATGTCTCGGGCCCGCTTGAGGATGTCAGCGAAGATGAATTTGACCATGTGATGGCGGTCAATAACAAAGCCATTTTTCTGGCGGCAAAAACATTTATCCCCGCCATGAAAGCCGCCAAAAAAGGAGCGATTTTAAATGTCGCTTCTACCGCTGGCGTCTCCCCTCGCCCCAATTTAAGTTGGTATAACGCGTCAAAAGGCTGGGCGATTACCGCCACCAAAGCCATGGCGGTTGAACTCGCCCCCTTTGGTGTCAGGGTGAATGCGATTAATCCAGTGGCAGGTGAAACCCCTTTGCTGGCCAGTTTTATGGGGGAAGATACGCCTGAAATGCGGGCGAAATTCCTTTCCACCATTCCTTTGGGGCGGTTTTCACAACCTGAAGACATGGGGCATGCGGCGGTGTTTCTATGCTCCGATGAAGCCTCAATGATCACAGGCGTTGCCCTAGAGGTTGATGGCGGCAGATGTATTTAACACTCAGAAAAGTGCGGGTGACATGAAATCAGGACGAAAAAATTTAATCACCGATGTCCAAGGCATTAAAGTCGGCAATGCCCAAGATAAGGCCATCAAATCAGGGGTGACAGTGTTAACAGGCGATCAGCCTTTAACCGCTTCTGTTCATGTGATGGGCGGGGCGCCAGGCACAAGGGAAACTGATTTGCTGGCCCCTGATAAATTGGTGTCAGCGGTTGATGCTTTGGTCCTGTCGGGCGGTTCAGCCCTTGGACTTGACGCGGCATCAGGGGTCGCCAATAGCCTTCGTGCGCAAGGGAAAGGATTTGATGTGGCCGGGCAAAAAGTCCCAATTGTGCCAGCGGCCATTCTTTTTGATCTGCATAACGGCGGCGATAAATCATGGGATGAAAACCCCTATGCTGACTTAGGCCAAGAGGCGCTTCAAAATATGGGTGCTGATTTTGATTTGGGGTCTGTTGGGGCGGGTACAGGTGCAACCACGGCCGATTTAAAAGGCGGGCTTGGCTCGGCTTCGGTGCAATTGGACATTGGCGGTACCATGGGCGGCATCACTATTGGCGCGCTTGTTGCGGTCAATGCCTTTGGCAGCGTTACCCCAAAAGACAGCCCCTATTTTTGGGCAGGGGCATGGGAAAGTGAGGCGGCTGAATATGGCGGCTTGGGGGTTGATCCTTCACCGCAAGCATCTGACATTAGCACCAAACACAGCCTTTCAGCGCAAGAAAACACCACAATTGCAATTATCGCCACCGATGCCGCCTTGACCCAAGCCCAATGCCAACGGCTGGCCGTTGCCGCCCATGATGGCATGGCGCGCGCCATTATTCCCAGCCATACCCTGTTTGATGGTGATCTGGTCTTTGCCGCCAGCACAGGACAAAAAGCCATGGCGGATGCCCATCATGACCAAATGATGCTTGGCCATGCCGCGGCGTTGGCCTTAACGCGGGCGATTGGCCGGGCGATCTGGGAAGCAACCCCTCAAAACGGAGACCTGCTCCCTACTTTCCGCCAAAAATACGGGTTATAAATCAGGATAGTCTGCTCAATACCGAAAGGATTGATGGCAGGCTTTGCAACTGGCGGATAAATCACGCATGGCTTGGGGTAATTTGCTGCCGTCTTCATCAAGGGCAATATCCTGAAGACGTTGGGCAGCCTTGATATTGAGGTCAATGGCCTTGGCGAATGCTTCAGGCTGCTCCCAAATCGCATCCAGTGCCTGTGATGGGGTTTGGTTTGATCCTTCGGGAAAATACCGCGCCATGGCCTGCCCCCAAACCTCGATCTGATTGGCGGCATCAGCAATCGCTTCAAAATCATCATAAGCCAAGGCTTGAGCAATATTTTGCATGGCCTGTTTATTGGCTTTGAATTGCGCGATGCGGTGGGAATAGACGTCACTGGCAACAGAAGCATGAAACGGCCATAGCAAAATCATAACCAAAAGCCATTTTTTTACCATGACACGAAAGCCGTTATGCTTTGAACAAACGGCCTGAAAGATCTTCAAGATCATCACCAAAGAAAGCGTTTGTTTTCATGGTTTTGAAATCAACATCAAAACAATAAGACATGGCTGAACAATAGACCGAACGCGCATCGATCGTGGCATTCAAATCTTGCTTTTCAAAGAGATGCTTGGTTTTCAGACCTGGCCAATCGGCATAAATCTGGGCTTCCTTCAGCAATCCGCCTGCCATCAGGATCGCCGTGCCATAGCCATGTTCCGTGCCATAACCGCCATTTTGTTCAACCTTACGACCAAATTCGGTTAAGGTCAGCACCAACGTATCATCAAAGGCTTGGCCAAGACCTTCCCGCAAGGCTTTTAGCACTTTATCATAATCCGCCAGACGTTCGCCATGTTCGCCATCTTCACCGCCTTGAGCGGCGTGGGTATCAAAGCCACCAATATCAAACACCGCCACACGCGGCCCATCTTCACGTTTCAATTCTTGGGCGGCTACCCGCGCCAAAACATGGGCATCATTATCATCAACCCTTTGCATCATAGCAACTGGGCGGTTTCGGACACGCTCCATAGTTTCAGCAAGGGCTGACCCTTTTGTATAGGATGAATTAATCAGTCGCATTTCATCTTTTGTCGGCAAATTCATCCATGTTGGGTAGTAATTGTCAGGGTTTAAATTACCCCGCAGAATCAGTGGCATGGGCAATGATACCGCAAGGCTGCCCAATTCTGAGGCTTCAATCCCGCGTCCAAGCCAACCTGTTTTATCGGCATAAGGCGTATGACCACCGCTTTCCATCAGGTTCTGGCCATCAAAGTGAGACCGCAATGTATAGGGAATTGAGGTTGCGTGGACCACCGCGGCCTTGCCTTTTTTCCAGCACGATAAAAATGAATTTAACCTTGGGTGAACATTAAAGTCAGAGGTTAGTTTTTTCGTGCCCGTGACCAAAATATCCGGCCGGACTTCTTCCATGCGGCGGTCATTTGGCTGAATCGCTGTCAGCCCATCCATACCACCACGCAACATCACAATAACCAGGTTTTTCTTTTTGAGTCGCGCCGCCCGTGCATTAAAAATAGGAGACCCCAATAAAGTCAAAGACCCAAGTCCAGCGATAAATTCTCGTCTACCAATCGTCATACTTTTAACATCCATTCGCTTGAAAAAAGAGCCTGACCAATACGTTTTGGATTGGAATAAAAATCAATATCCTTTGCTTTTTTAAGGTATTTCCGGACATTTTCAGTGTCATCAAAATTCTTTTCAGCCGCTTTGGCATAATCAAAGAATTTGCCAATTTTATTGTCATTGGCAAAATTAGCCGCAAATGAAAGACGCCTGATCAACAATTCAGGGGACATCCATTCGGCTTCGGTTTCAGGCCAACCATTGGGCTGAGACGGCGCAAGCAAATCATGACCCAATTCACGCATATAAAAATCAGGCTGGCGGGCTTCTCGGCGTGGTTTAGATTTGAAATCATACTCCATAATTTCAGGGCTTGGCGGCCAGTTTAACCCTGCAATTCGAACACATTGCAGCAACCATGTTTCAGGGTTTAAAAACTTCTTTTCAACCCCTGTGTTGTCATACACAACTTTGATCAAGGCTTTGTAAACGGTGGGCAAATCACCTTTTGTTTCCTGCCAAGCGTCAATCAATGGCTGAACCATGGCATCGGTTGGTTCATCACAAACAAAATGGCGGACCAATTTACGGCAAATGAATTTCGGTGTTTCAGGATGCGCACAAAGATACTCAATGCAATCGATCAATTTTGACTTTGGGGATAAGCCTCTTTGCTTAAACCGCTTGCCCAAAACTTTATGGTCGCCGGGTTCATGTTTATTAACGTTGAATTTAACAGGGTTACATTCTTCACGCTTTTTTGAATGCGGATTTTCCCACCCTGCCATGATATATGACAAAGAAACCACATCTTTTTGGGTGTAGCCGGCGGCCGGTGAAACCGTGTGTAATTCCAACAATTCGCGGGCGTGATTTTCATTGACCGTAGCAGGCCTGCCGCGCTTGCGATTGTTTTTACCCCATTTCGAATTGGGGCTGATGGATTGAGAATTATCCAAATGATGAATCATGGTCCAAGACGTTGTAACTTTCTTGACCAAATCTGTGAAATTACCACAAATATTTGGACGAATTATTTCGCGCTGATAAGCCCCTGTGTTCCATTGGGCCAGCATATCTTTTTCAGAGATTGCAAAATGATTGCACCAGAAATGCCATATCCGTTCAAAGACAGGGGCATCACCTTTAACAGCGGCATGCTGTCGGATCACTGTTTCTAAGGATTTGAAATAACGCTCACCTGTTTGGTAGCGCAACTGATCCTTAGCATTTTTATAGGCTTTTCGGTCATCTTTGTATTTTTTGCGAATAACTTTACGGTCCTGATACACAAAGACAGCACGGTGATCGAGCAATTCTTTGGCCGATGGAATATGCCCAGGCCATGTTAACGGCGCTGGCTTTTCAACCTGCTTTTCAGCCCATTTAATCGGGTCAGCGGGGATGTCATCTTCCAACCTCAACCCGTAACCTATTTTTCTGTAAAAATCTAATTTCATTTTTATAGATTAGTAAAACCTAATATTTTTGACAAGAGGGATTTTTTGAGGGTCATTTGAGCGTTTCAAGCGCTGTCTTTTTAATCAAAACTTTAAGATGGCCTCAATCGAACCCTATGATCTTGACCAAAATTAGAGGATATGATTGTTTAAATTTAGCATTTAATAGGCAAGCAAATGTCAGATTTGGTCACCGAAAATCATATTGATGAATTTAACGAAAAAGGCGTCACCGTCTTGCGCGGTGTTTTTTCCGATTGGATTGAAACGCTTCGGGCGGGCATCAAAGCCAATATGGAAGACCCTGCCCCGAATGCACGAATTTATCAAGGCGATGAAGGTCAGGGTCGGTTCTTTGTTGATTACTGCAATTGGGCGCGCATCCCCGAATATAAAGATTTTATCTTTAATTCTGATGCGGCTGAAATCGGCGCAGCCTTAATGCAAAGCAAAACTGCACAATTATTTCACGAACATGTCTTGGTCAAAGAAGCCGCCAC
>WTHX01000146.1:9509-11810 GCA_011522975.1 Alphaproteobacteria bacterium
GATGATTATGAAATTCTGGCATGGGCGGTTCAACCTGGGGATGCGATTGCTTTTGATTATCGGACTATCCATGGTGCCCCTGCCAATCCAAACCCCAATGCGGAACGGCGGGCATTTTCTTTACGGTTGGTCGGCGATGACATCAAATTTGTCCGGCGGGACGGTTTGATCACCTCACCGCCATTCAACGGCGTGACCCTTAATCATGGTGATGCGCTTACAGGGGATGAATTCCCTATGTTATTGGGTTAATCCATCTGGAATTTTCTATCCTAAGCATAAAAAAACCGCCATCAGCGCGTCATGCCAATGGCGGTTTTAATGCTTTAACACTCTTAGAACAGATCAATCTTCCGCGAGATGGAGAAGGTCACTGTTTTGGATTCAAGAATGGCTGATTCCTGGTTTGAATCTGATTTGTAATAGGCAAAATTTGCGCCTAATTCATAACCGTCAAGGTAAGACAAAACCTCTTTACCTGCTATCGTATAGCCGAGATTAAGCGAAAATGTATCATCTTCCCGCTTGGTATTTGGCGTCGTATCCACAAGATATTCTGTGTATTGCTTATTACCGAATGATGTTGCTACAACAACGCGCTGACTGTTTGGCAAGACTTTGACCAACAGCAATGACAAAGTGGTGTCATCACGGTCTGTCTTTTTCTTCGATGCCAATGCATCACTATCATTGCGGGTTTGAGCAGCCGCGATGCTGCCTCGCACAAACATGGTGCTGCCCAAAGGACGGCTTAATGACAATGTTGTGGTATTGGTGGTGGCATCATAAAGATCAGCCGAACTGGTTTTGCTGGCATCGGATTCAGATGACGCATATTTAATCGCTGTTTGGTATTCGCCGTATTTTTGACCTATCTCAAGATCATAACTCATCACATCGAGATCAGTATTCACCACATTACCATCGTAATCATTGACGCGGTCGATGATGGTTTTGCCAATATTGGCTTTCAGGCTTGTGCCGGTATCAAATTCTTTCGAAATACCACCTTTGGCTGAAAAATACTTGCTGTCGAGGTTAACAGTATCACTGGCTTCTTTGTTGCTTGCCGTAAAGCGGAATGGGGTTTTCCAATCCCCTGCTTCAGTCAATTTATAATCACCAAAGACACTGACCGAACCTTCAAGGAATTCATCGGAAATCGGCTTGAACTTGTCATACATATCGGTCAGGGGTGAAATCACACCAGTCTCACCTGTGGTCTGACCATTTTCAGGCCATGAATTGGCGTTATCCGTGTATCCCATCGCCAATTTAACACTGGCTTTACCCGAAATGCGACTGCCTTGTTTGTCAATGACTTTGACCAGTTCTAGGGCGCGCTTTTTATCTTCAGCAGGGAGATTAAGCGATGCCATCAAAACAAGTTCTTCTCGAATTTCAACACCACGTCCAAGAGACACAAGGATTTGAGCACGGAAAAAACGGGCCGAAAGATCAGTCGGGCGAGCAATCACAACTTCGCTTATCAAATCCAAAGCTTCTTCTTGGCGCCCTTCAGCCAATGCCTTTTGGGCGGCTTCACGGGTGGCCTGAACTTGTTCATCACTCACGGTTTCTTGAGCCATGACTGAATTGGAATATCCCGCGTCAAAAATGATTAAACAGCCCAAAATAGAGGCCAAAGCAAAGAAACGGCGCATAGACATATTCAAATACCTTCAAATTCAATAAAGAGGGCCAAAAATTTGGCCCTCTTTATTGGAATGTTATTATGGAGCGTTTGTAAGAAGTGGCATTTGGCCATTAATTACGGCTTTATCAGCATCGGACAGACCGTTATAGGCATCTGAGTAGCCATCACCGTCACTGACGTAGAAAGACTCTTGACCAACAATTGATTTCCCGGCTTCTGAGAGGCTCTGGAAACCTTCCAATGTGGCGCGAACATCTTCAATGCTAGCGCCTTGTTCAATCACTTCACCAATAGTGGCTAAAATATCAAAATTGAAAAACTCAGCATTTGAGTTCACAATTTGCAAAGATGCAGCAGCATCAGCGGCTTGTTCGGCTGTGATCAAGCCTTCGGATACCGCTTCGCTAACAGCCTGCTCAATGGCAACGTCGATGTCTTCAGTGAAACTGCCTTGTTCTGAAACAGTGGATTCAACCTGACTGATTTCAGCTTCATTCATCGCACCCAAAACAGATTGCAATGATGGCACTTCTGCACCTGTTTGTGCAAAAGCAGAAAATGATGTAGTTGCATATAACACAGCAATAAGAGCAATTTTCTTCATAACCTTAACCTTCATAAAAAATAGATGCTCTATATATACA
>WTHX01000007.1 GCA_011522975.1 Alphaproteobacteria bacterium
CCATTGGGCAGCCGACGAAAAGGGTTACTCTGTGTCGCAAGCACGTTTGGTGATGAAACCTTCAGATTGGTCCGATTTTGGGCAGTATATTTTGGATGAAATTAAATCCGGCAGTTGCATTGGCCAATATTTTGAAGATGGTCGCAAACGAGCGGTCAAAACCAAACGCGATAATGTGAAATATGGCTATCAATTTTGGGTCTATGACGTCAATGGTGAAAAAGCCATCACCATGACGGGGCATGGCGGATTCTTTAATGTCCTGAGCCAAGATAAAAACACTGTCATGACGTTATTTTCAGTTGATGAAAATTATAAAGCAGGCAATCTGTTTAAAGATTTATCTAAAATTGCGGGTAAAGTGATCAAATAGTTTTGTGTTTCGACCACTATTATCCGAATTTTAAACAACAACTGACCGGTTAAGGCGCTTGGTGATCAACCGATAGACCAAGGGCTTCAGCCGCGGTATCAGGCACGGCGGCAAACCCTAGGAAGGATGAAAACACCGTTGGTGAAGGCGGGTTAAACGCCACTGTTAATCCGCCACCATTTTCAAGAAAACCTCTGACCTCGGGGGCGATCGCGGCAAATGTAAGCGGCGCATAACTGCCCATAGTGATGGCCAATTGATCCATCATCATATTCACGGCTTCGGCTCTGCTGATGCCAAGTTCTTGGGCATATTCAATCATAATCAGATCAAGCAAGCCTTGGTCTTCCAACTTAAGGCGCATGGCGTTAAACAAACCACCAGAGAACATCAGCCCGACCAATTCATCTGAAATTTCGGCATCGGTTTGAGTGACCGCCGCGTTTAGAATTTGCAGCGATGAATTGAGCATTCCAATATCAATATCCAGTTCAATTTGCCCCATGCCTTCAAATTCCACCACTGTGGAAATTTTATTATCAACACGGTCAGATTGAACATCAACGATGGATGAAGACGTGGCATTGATAACAAATTGATTCAGATTCAGGCTTCTCATCATGTCCTGAAAATCTTGGTCTTGGCTGGCATCAACCGCAATGGCCATGTTTTGCAATGAAATCGCAACATTTTGCACAGGAATATCCGGCAAATTAGGGATATCAACCATGGCACTGTCAAATGCAATCAAATCGATATGCAGGTTTTGCTGTCCATCTTCAAAGAAATCGACATTGGTGACAGAAAATTGGCCAAAATCTTCAATTTGATTAAGGAAATTATCATCAAACATCAGCGCATTGATATCAAAGTCAGCCACCGGCAAGACAAGGTCTTTCCATGAAAAATCTTGTATCGTCAGCACATCTTGGTCTTCTGTCAGGACAACCCCTTTGACATTAAAGTTTTCAACCCTGGTCTGACCATTTTCAGATTTGGTTTTAAAGTGATATTCATCAAAACTGACGACCGCGCCATCGTCAGCGGTGATCGTAACGTCTCGCGCCTTTCCATTGAGGTTTTGAGGATCAATATAACCAGATTGGTAGGTGATGATGGCATCCCCTACCCGCAAAATTTCATTGGCATTGGCGGTGAAACAAATCATCACGCTTAAAACCAAACCAAGCCAAAAGTTTGTTAAATTTTTCATTGCCCCATCCATCCTCACAAAAACAGTTTTAAATTGTCGCAGGGTATTGATGACAAGTCCACATAACATTAAGTTAAACGCCTAATTGGAGATATGTCATGTCTAAACCTCATTTCAACTGGGAAGATCCTTTTTTACTTGAAAACCAATTGAGCGACGATGAACGGATGGTGATGGAAAGCGCCCGCCGTTTTGCGCAAGATCAATTGATGCCGCGGGTGATCGAAGATTACCGCGAAGAAAGTTTTGACCGCAGCATTATGCTGGCTTTTGGTGAAATGGGGTTATTGGGCACCACCATCCCTACAGAATATGGCGGCGGCGGCATGAACCATGTCTGTTATGGCCTTGCTGCCCGTGAAGTTGAACGTGTTGACAGCGGCTATCGTTCTGCCATGTCTGTGCAATCCTCTTTGGTCATGCACCCGATCAATTCATTTGGTACAGAAGCCCAAAAACAAAAATATCTGCCAAAACTAGCCACTGGTGAAATGGTCGGTTGTTTTGGGTTGACCGAACCTGATTACGGATCAGATGCTGGGTCTTTGATCACCCGCGCCGAACCTGTTGATGGCGGGTATAAACTGACGGGCTCTAAAATGTGGATCTCCAACGCTCCTATCGCTGATATCGCGGTGGTATGGGCGAAACTTGATGGTAAAATCCGCGGCTTTATTGTTGATCGCAGCATTGCTGGTGATGGTTTTGATACGCCGATGATCAAAGGCAAACTGTCTTTGCGGGCCTCTATGACGGGGTCGATCATGATGGATGGGGCGTTTGTCCCTGAAGAAAATATTTTCCCCGAAGTCGAAGGGTTAAAAGGGCCGTTTTCATGCCTGAACAAAGCGCGTTACGGTATTGCATGGGGCACCATGGGCGCGGCTGAGTTCTGTTGGCACGCTGCCCGCCAATATACGCTTGACCGCAAGCAATTTGGCCGTCCTTTGGCGGCAAATCAGCTGATCCAGTTGAAATTAGCCAATATGATGACAGAGATCACCCTTGGCCTGCAATCATGCTTGCGAGTTGGCCGTATGCTTGATGAAGGCAGTTGTGCGCCTGAAAATATTTCGATCGTCAAACGCAATTCTTGTGGCAAGGCGCTTGATATTGCCCGCACCGCCCGCGATATGCACGGCGGCAATGGTATTTCCGAAGAATATCACGTCATGCGTCACATGGTGAACCTTGAAACGGTTAATACCTATGAAGGCACCCATGATGTCCATGCGCTCATCTTGGGGCGTGCGCAAACAGGCCTACAAGCCTTCACAGGCGCGTAATAAACTTAAAGATTGTTCGGATTAAAGGCTCTACGGGGTTGAGGTTGTCAATTCCCGTGGCCTGAGCAATTTCAGCAATACCCCTGAATCGCGGGTGATCTGGCCAAAAGTTTCCGCCTCGAAAACAAGTTCAGCAAATGTTGCGGAAGGGTAGTCGATAATATTATGCGCGGCCCTGTTGCCGTCTTCGGCCATCAACATATGGATCAATAGAATAAGCCCGGGGTTATGGCCAATTAGCATGACGGTTTTGCAATCAAAACCATGGTCAGTGATAACATCGAATAACGTTTCGGCTTCAGCATTGTAAATCCGCCTGTCGTCAATGCTTTGGGTGTCTTTAATCTCAGCCTCAACCAATTCTGCCGTCTGGCGTGTGCGATTGGCGGGCGAATAAATGATCAATTCAGGTTTAGGGAAATGATCATTGATCATTTTACCGATTTGGCTGGAATTGCGTTCGCCGCGTTGAACAAGATTGCGATCAAAATCGATCCCTGTTGAACTGATCAATTCCGTCTTACCATGCCTAAGAATATATAATCGCGCCATCAGGGTGCTCTCAAAAATGAAACCTAACTTTGCCATTCAATATTAGGATGAGAAAGCAATTTTCATCAAATTTATAAAAAAATATCACCATGGGGCGACAGACATTTGATTTTACCGCGCTAAATGGTCTAGTAAATAGGCAGGAAACTGGAGATCACCATGACAAATAACACCACAACCAATCTTGCTGCTTATTCAGGTTTTATGGAAGCAATTGGCAATACCCCACTGATCCGTCTGAACAAAATCAGCGATATGACCGGTTGTGAGATTTACGGCAAAGCCGAGTTTATGAACCCAGGTGGATCGGTCAAAGACCGCGCCGCAAGAGGCATTATTCAGCATGCCGAAGCAACGGGACAATTAAAACCTGGCGGCATGATTGTGGAAGGCACGGCAGGCAATACAGGCATTAGCCTTGCCATGTGCGGCAATGCCCGAGGGTATAAATCTGTCATCGTCATGCCCGAAACCCAGAGCCAAGAAAAAAAGGATATGCTGCGGTTATTAGGCGCTGACCTAAGGCTTGTTCCGGCTGTTCCTTATAAAGACCCTAATAATTATGTTCGTTATTCCGAAACATTGGCAAAAGAACTGGCTGAGTCCCATGATGCCGGCGTGATTTGGGCCAATCAGTTTGATAATACCGCCAATGCCGAAGGGCATTACACCTCAACAGGGCCTGAAATTTGGCAACAAACTGGCGGTAAGATTGATGGCTTTACCTGTGCGGTTGGCTCTGGCGGTACGATTTCAGGTGTCGGGCGATATTTGAAAGATCAGAACGAAGATGTTGTGATCGCGTTGAGTGATCCTGAAGGCTCTGCCCTGTTTAATCATTATGAGAATGGTGAATTGAAAGCAGAAGGCAATTCGGTCAGCGAAGGCATTGGCCAAGGCCGTATCACGGCTAATTTGGGGGAAGCCCCGATCACCGCGCAATATCGTGTCACTGATCAAGAATCCCTGCCGTTAATTTATGATTTATTGGAACATGAAGGGCTGCTGTTGGGCGGTTCAAGCGCGATTAATATTGGCGGCGCGCTGAAAATGGCGCAAGACATGGGGCCGGGCCATACGATTGTGACGATCCTTTGTGATAGCGGCCAGCGATATCAGTCTAAAATTTGGAACCCCGAATTTTTAAAATCAAAAGATCTGCCTATTCCCGCATGGTTGGATTAAATGGGGGTTGAGATGACTACATTTCCTGTGATTAGTGCCGAAGATGCGCTCCAATTAATCGATCAGTCTAATACCATTGTGTTTGATGCTTCGTCTCATCTGCCCAATGTTGAAAGAGATGCAGAGGCGGAATTCCTCGCAGGTCACCTGCCCCATGCCCAGCGGTTTGATATTGATAAAATCGCCCTGCCCGATGCTGATTTGCCCCATACCATGCCGACAGCGCCGTTATTTCAGCGCCATATGCAATTGCTGGGAGTTCATCAAGACAGCCATATTATAATCTATGATGACAGTGCAATTTTCACCTCTGCCCGGGCGTGGTTTATGTGCCGTTATTTCGGTCATGACCGCGTTCAGGTGATCGATGGCGGTCTTAAGGCTTGGGTCGCGGCTGGCGGCAGGATTGAAACGGGCGCGTCTGAAAGCCGTGATCGCGGTGATTTCCTTGCCCAAGACCCGCTTGCCAATGATGGGCTTATCTCGGTCCATGGCATGAAAAAACTAGTCAGTAAGCCGATTGATGATCGCAAGCGCCACATACTTGATGCGCGTTCAGCGGACCGGTTTTATGGCCGCGCGGCAGAACCTCGCCGCGGCTTGGCCAGTGGCCATATGCCCGGTGCGATTAATATCCCCTTCACGGATTTGATTGACAAAGATACTGGCAAGATGAAACCTGTTGCCGAGATTGAAAAAATCTTTGCTGATGTTTCAACCGATAAAGCGATTGTCACGTCCTGCGGTTCTGGGGTAACGGCTTGCGCCCTTATACTGGGGCTGGCCATGACTGGACGCTATGATGCGGCTTTATATGATGGCTCCTGGGTGGAATGGGGCAGCCGCGAAGATTGCCCTGTCAGCGTCTGATGACACAAAAAAAACCCAAGGCTGAAAACCTTGGGTTTTTAATGCCGTTAATTGACAACCTAGTGGTTCAAAATCTGACTTAAGAACAGTTTTGTCCGATCATTTTCAGGATTGTTGAAGAATTCTTCGGGTTCTTTTTCTTCAATGATCTGGCCTTCATCCATGAAGATAACACGGTTGGCAACTTTACGGGCAAAGCCCATTTCATGAGTCACACAGACCATTGTCATGCCATCTTCGGCCAAGGCCACCATTGTATCCAGCACTTCTTTAATCATTTCGGGATCAAGGGCTGATGTTGGTTCATCAAACAGCATCAATTGCGGCTGCATGCACAAGGCACGGGCAATCGCCACACGCTGCTGCTGACCACCTGAAAGTTGACCCGGGTATTTATGGGCTTGTTCTGGAATCTTCACGGTTTCCAGATATTTCATGGCAATTTCTTCGGCATCCTTTTTCGGCATCTGGCGCACCCAAATCGGGGCTAATGTGCAGTTTTCAAGGATGGTCAAATGTGGGAACAGGTTAAAATGCTGGAACACCATGCCGACTTCACGGCGGATTTCCTCGATGTTTTTAACGTCACTGTTCAATTCAATGCCATGAACATTGATATCGCCGACTTGGTGTTCTTCAAGGCGGTTCAAACAGCGGATTAACGTTGATTTGCCTGACCCAGAAGGCCCACAAATTACGATCCTCTCGCCTTTATTGACGGTCAGGTTGATATCCCTCAAGACATGGAACGTACCGTACCATTTGTTCACCCCTGACATGGAGACAACGACTTCGTCGCTCACGGTCATTTTTGAACGGTCAATATTTTGTGCTTCAGCTTTCGCCATAAGTTGCTCCTATTATGCCGTTAGTTTTTACGGCTGGTGCTGAGTTTATATTCCATGAACATCGAATAACGCGACATCCCGAAACAGAAAACAAAGTAAATGATAACAATAAAGAGATACCCTGTTTCATCCTGAACAGGTGTGCCCCAAGATGGGTCAGCATAGGTGGACTGCACCGCCCCCAACATATCAAAGATGCTGACGATTGAGACCAATGTCGTATCTTTAAAGAGGCCAATAAACGTGTTCACAATCCCTGGAATCACATGGGTTAAAGCCTGCGGCAGGATAATCAAACGCATTTTCTGCCAATAAGAAAGCCCCAGTGCATCCGCGCCTTCAAATTGGCCTTTATCCATGGCTTGCAAACCGCCTCGGATGACTTCTGCCATGTAAGCGGCTGAGAACAGCATAACCCCAATCAAGGCCCGCAACAGGTTATCAAAATTAACCCCTTCAGGCAGGAACAAAGGCAACATCACCGATGCCATGAACAAGACTGTAATCAACGGCACACCGCGCCAAAATTCAATAAACACGGTTGAAAGAATGCGCGCCACCGGCATTTGAGACCGCCGTCCTAAGGCCAAAACAATGCCCAATGGCAAGGACGCGACAATCCCTGTGACAGCCACCACCAATGTAATCAACAACCCGCCCCAATCGTTTGTACCGATTTGGCGCAAATTGAAATCAACACCCAAGGTTGCATTGACAGCCGCATAGGCAATAAAAATCCAACCAAATGTGCCAAACATGCTTGCGAATTCGCCTGCGGTTTCACCCAAACGCCCAGCGGCGGCTTGGCGGCCAATGGTGATCAGCAACAGACCCAAGATGGTGACAACAGTAACGCTGTTATAATTGGTGTCAAAATTGCCGCCTGTCAGCAGGATCAGCGCGATCAATGGATAAATGGTAAGCAAAAACGCCCCGACATAACGGCGGTAAGGCATCGGTTCAATCATCACCCATGCCAAGCCGATCAAACCAATAATAGCGGTCAGGTTAGGACGCCATAACTGATCATTGTCATAGGCGCCATACATCAGGAATTTTAACTTAGCCGCCACAAAAGGCCAGCATGCCCCATGCCATCCGCTTGGCAATTCACCGCCTTGATCAACAGTCAGGCATGCTTCACGTTTGACCCCTTCAGGGGCTGTCCAAACAGCAGAAAACAGGCTGAAGTCAAGCAATGCCCAAATCTGACCAAGGCCAACATAAAGCAAAAGAAATGTTACGGCTGCCATCAATGCTGATTTAATCGCCGCCAATGGTGACGAGAAATCTGACATTGAGTTCAGAATATTCTGATACAGCCAGCCTGTGATGCCAGCCTCTGATGCAGGTGGTGGCAATAATGGTGCGGCTTCTGTCCGAACAAAATTTACATTCTTTTTCGACATCTTAACGCTCCACCAATTTAACTCTGGCGTTAAACCAGTTCATAAAGATCGCAGTGACAATAGAAAACGTCAGATAAACAGCCATTGTCATAAAGATCATTTCAATTTCACGGCCCACCTGATTAAGGGCTGTCCCCGCAAAAACCGATACCAATTCAGGATAAGCAATCGCCACCGCAAGGGATGAGTTTTTCGTCAGGTTTAAATACTGAGAGGTGAGCGGCGGGATGATAATCCGCATCGCTTGCGGGATAATCACCAAGCGTAGGGCATGATTCTTTTTAATCCCAAGGGCTGATGACGCTTCGGTTTGGCCTTTTGGAACGGCGACAATCCCTGCCCGCACAATTTCAGCGATAAAGGCAGCGGTGTAAACGGACAGCGCAAACCATACGGCCAGCATTTCAGGGATGACCAAAATACCAGCATCGGCTTGATAGCCGCGCTTTAGCAATGGGCCTGTTTCTGTAAAGACAGGGTAATCCCAAGTCAGTGGTGATCCTGTCACCATAAAGACCAATAACGGCAGACCTAAAAGAATACCAACCCCTGCCCAAAACATCGGGAAGATTTGACCAGTGTTTTGTTGGCGCTTTTTGGCCCATCGGCTGGTGAACCATGTGACGCCACAAGCGATTAGGAAAGCATATAATGTCAGGCTGAACCCTTCTTCAGGCATGGCGCGAGGGATATAAAGACCCGTGATATTAATCCCCATAACATCAGGAATAAGTTCAATCTTATCGCGGCGAGATGGTAATGACCGCAAGACAGCGAAATACCAGAAAAACAACTGCACCAAGAGCGGCACGTTGCGGCCAACTTCAATGTAAACAGTTGAAAAAGCACGGAAAATAAAGTTTTGCGACAGGCGCATAATACCTAAGGTAAAGCCCAGCACCGTCGCAGCAAAAATACCAAAAAACGCAACAAGGAATGTATTCACAATCCCGATATAATACACATCAAGATAAGATGATTTCCCAACCTCATAGCCAAATAGCCATGTGCCCAATGTTGGGCTGATTTGGAAGCCTGACGTTTGCGTTAAAAACCCAAAACCAACGCCTTTGTTTTGAGTGGCCAAATTGGTAACAGTGTTATCAACAACCCACCAAATGCCAAAAAAAATACTTAAAAGAAGTAACACTTGGAATGTGATGCTGCGGTATCGCGCATCATATATCAGCGTTAATAAGAATGACTTATTGGACCGCATATGCGCGCCCCCTTTATTTAATGTGCATACAGCCTGACTTATAAGTCAGGCTGTACAAAAATGTCTATACGCTAATTATAATATTAGCGAATTGGAGCGGCATAAAGAATACCACCCTGGCTCCACAGAGCGTTTACACCACGAGCAAGCTTAAGTGGTGTGTTTTCACCAACATGCTTTTCGTAGCTTTCGCCGTAGTTACCAACCTGAGAAATGATGTTCTTTGCCCAATCGTTAGAAATGCCCAGTTCTTCACCGAACTTGCCTTCTGTACCCAGAAGACGCTTAACTGATGGGTTGTCAGAGCTCATCATGTCACCAACGTTAGCTGATGAAATGCCCATTTCTTCAGCATTGATCATGGCATTCAATGTCCAACGAACAATGTTGAACCACTGATCGTCACCCTGACGAACAACTGGACCAAGAGGTTCTTTTGAAATGATTTCAGGCAGAACAACGTGTGCGTCTGGGTTTGTCAACTTGCCACGCTGGGCAGCCAAACCTGAACGGTCTGTTGTGTAAACGTCACAACGGCCAGCGTCGTAAGCGGCAACAACTTCGTCAGCCTTTTCAAAAGCAACAAGGTTGAAGCTCATGCCATTTTGACGGAAGTAGTCAGTGATGTTCAATTCTGTTGTTGTACCAGTGTTGGTGCAGATGTTTGCGCCGTCCAACTGAGTTGCTGAAGTAGCACCCAATGACTTTGGCACCATCATGCCCTGACCGTCGTAGTAGTTAACACCAGCAAAGTTCAGGCCCAACTGGGTGTCACGTGTCATGGTCCAGGTTGTGTTACGTGACAGAATGTCAACTTCACCTGAAGACAGGGCTGTAAAGCGCTGCTTAGCAGACAGTGGTGAGTACTTCACTTTGCTTGCATCGCCGAATACAGCAGCAGCAACACCACGGCAAAGGTCAACATCAAGACCTGCCCAGTTGCCGCTGTCATCAGCGTTTGAGAAACCTGGCAGACCCTGGGAAACACCACACTGAACAAAGCCTTTGTCCATAACTTGCTTCAGTGTTGAGCCACCATGGCCATCAGCCATTGCGTTGGATGCTAGTGCAACACCAGCAATACCAACAAGTGCGGTAGTAAATTTTTTCATAATAATCCTCACAGATTTATATTTAACGTGGATAATTCCACATTTTGTAATATAATTATAATGTAATTCTTTTCAACATACTAATAATTATTTTTATGCTTGTTTTTGAATGGTTTTATTATAAGCGTTCTAATGTAGTATTGTTTCCCACATATCAATTTTTAATACTCTTTGAATAAAGTTAAAGCCATGACGAAAAAATCAAAAGCGACTCTTGCCACCCACGCTAGCCTTGTGCCTGAGCGGAATTTCGGCATTCCAAACCCACCTGTTTATCACGCATCGACTATTTTAAAGTCTAATCTATCGGATTACCGCAACCATGTCGGTGAGTATGATTATGGCCGCATGGGCACGCCCACCAGCGAAGCCACAGAAAAAGCCGTCGCCCAACTTTATGGATGTGATGATATTGTGGCGGTGCCTTCAGGCCTATCGGC
Organism: Alphaproteobacteria bacterium; assembly: GCA_011522975.1. Classification (GTDB taxonomy): domain Bacteria; phylum Pseudomonadota; class Alphaproteobacteria; order Puniceispirillales; family UBA1172; genus JAGWAQ01. The sequence goes on from WTHX01000007.1 coordinate 10,508, forward strand.
CATTGTTGTGGGGATTTTAAGCGCGGTTAAAAATGGCGATCAGGCGTTGTTCCCGGACTCACTTTATGGGTCAGGACGCCGTTTTGTCGAACAGGAATTGCCGCGCCAAGGAGTTGAGCCTGTTTTTTATGACCCGACAGGAAAAATTGATGATCTTGCCGATCTCGTCACGGCCCAAACCAGCCTGATTTATATTGAAACCCCAGGCAGCCTGACATTTGAAATGCAGGATACTCAAGCCATTGTTACGCTTGCCCATGAAAATGGCGTGCTGGTGGCGGCGGATAACACTTGGGGCACGGCTTTATATTATGATGTTTTCGGCCATGGCATTGATATCGTGATTGAGGCTGGCACGAAATATATCTCTGGCCATTCAGATGTTAGCATAGGTTTTGTTGGCGGCAATGGTGATGTTGGCCGTGCCATTCGCAATCATTGCCTGAATTATGGGCTTTGTGTTGGCCCTGATGATCATTATCTCGCGTTGCGGGGGCTTAGGACCATGCCGCTTCGCCTGAAACAATCGGAACAAAATGGCCTTGCCCTCGCCCGCTGGATTGAAGATCAACCTGAAGTCGTGGGGATGCTCCACCCAGGCTTAGAAAGCCATCCCCAACATCACCTGTGGAAAAGAGATTTTTCAGGTTCATGCGGGTTGTTCAGTTTTGTGATTGATGCTGGCATTTCTGATGCGGCGGTGGATGACATGGTCAATAACCTTGAAATGTTTGGCATTGGCGCGTCATGGGGCGGATTTGAAAGTCTGATCAGTGAAGCCAATTACAAACGTTCAGTCTCATCACGCCCCAACGGACGGGTGATGCGGATTTATGCTGGAGTTGAAGATACCAATGATCTGTTGGCTGATATCGAACGCGGTTTTGAGCGTTTGAGAAATTTAAAATAACCTTAAGCGGTGACAATATCATCTTTTTGTGTGGCCAGGTGATCAATGATCATTTGGCCATCTTCTTTGTCAATGCCAGCGTCATCAAACGCCAAGATCAAATGCTGAACAACTGCCATAAACGCACGATCATCAATTTTAAATGGCGCGTGGGCTGTTTTGATGTCTTGGCCTTCATAAAGGTCGGGACCGCCCGTAATCATGCACAGCATATCGCCCATATGCTCCGTTAAACTATCCATATCAACGCCATTAAAA
>WTHX01000037.1 GCA_011522975.1 Alphaproteobacteria bacterium
GTAAAGAACAATATGGGCTTGGGTGTCAGTTCCAAGATATGAAATATCTTTAACCTTACCTTTAATTGCATTCTTTGCCCTTGATGATGATGGGCTAAGATGGATATGTTCAGGGCGGATCATGACAGATATATTCTGTTCACCATCCAGTTTTTTGGGCAATTCCAAAGCGCCAATATCAATTTTGTCAAACACCAGTTTGGCTTTTTTGCCTTTTGAAGGCGCGGCCGTAACCTCAAGAATATTAGCTTCCCCAATAAAGTTTGCGACAAAATGATTGGCTGGATTATTGTAAATCTCTCGAGGGGAGCCAATTTGCTGAACCTCGCCATTGCTCATCACCGCAATTCGATCTGACATGGCCAGTGCTTCTTCTTGGTCATGGGTGACAAACACAAAAGTGATGCCTGTTTGCTTTTGGATTGATTTTAATTCTTCGCGCATCGCTTGACGTAATTTAAGATCAAGGGCTGAAAGTGGTTCGTCTAAAAGTAAGACTTTAGGGGCAGGGGCAAGGGCACGTGCTAAAGCAACCCTTTGTTGTTGCCCTCCTGATAATTCACTGGGTTTGCGTTCGCCATATTCGGCCATGCGGATTAACTCCAGCATATCATTAGTGCGCTTTGTAACCTCATCAGGACTTTTTTTGAGCCGCTTTAAACCAAAAGCAACATTTTCAAATACAGTCAGGTGAGGAAACAAAGCATATTGCTGAAAGACGGTGTTTACTGGGCGTTGGTTTGGGGCAAGGGATGAAATGTTATCGCCGTAAAGAAGAACATGCCCTTCGGTAATATCCTCAAACCCTGCAATGATCCGAAGTAAGGTGGTCTTGCCGCAACCTGATGGTCCTAAAAGGGTGAAAAATTCATTATCAAGAATATCAAAACTAACCCCTTTAAGCGCCCTGACAGGGTTGGTTCGGTGCGGATAAACTTTAACAACACCATCAATAAACAAAGCCGTTTTGGTCATCTTCCACCCCCATTCAATTTTTATATTTGCATAAAATACCAAAGGGGCAATTATTTTTTTCAGTATTTAGATTCTGATGGCGACATTTTTTGAAGCCTATTTGTTGATGAAGCGGTCAAATCTTTAATGATAAATGGTTGCCAAAGTTGGATTAAACAAAGAAAGTAAATAAAAGATTATTTACCGGGAGATCATCATGTCTGTGCATAGTTTAAAAGAATGGAACGACCTTGCGGCGCAAATAAAGCCATCACGGCAGATGTTTGTAAACGGCCGTTTTGAAGACGCGGCATCAGGCAAAACTTTTGATACTATCAATCCTGCTACAGGTGAGGTGATTGCTGCCATAGCAGAAGGCGATAGCGTAGATATTGACCGTGCAGTCACCGCCGCCCGCAACAGTTTTGATCGCGGGGTTTGGTCTGAAGAAGCCCCGATGAACCGTAAGGCTGTGCTGTTAAAACTGGCTGAACTTATTCGTTCTAATCTTGATGAACTGGCACTTTTAGACAGTATGGATATGGGCAAAACCGTCGAAGATGCCGCCACTGTCGATGTGCCGGGGTCGGCGCTGTTCTTTCAATGGTATGCTGAAGCGATTGATAAAATCTATGATGAAGTTGCGCCCACAGGCCCCGGTGATTTGGCCCTGATTACAAGAGAACCTCTTGGGGTTGTTGGGGCTGTCGTGCCGTGGAATTTTCCTCTTGATATGGCAACATGGAAAGCTGCCGCCGCCTTAGCGGCGGGCAATTCTGTTGTCCTTAAACCTGCTGAGCAATCACCTTTGTCCGCATTGCGCCTTGCTGAATTGGCTATGGAAGCAGGCTTGCCAGAAGGTGTTTTGAATGTTGTGCCGGGATATGGCGAAACCGCAGGACGCGCCCTTGGCTTGCATCAGGATGTTGATTGCCTGGCCTTTACAGGGTCCACCCCTGTTGGGAAAATGTTCCAGCAATACGCGGGCCAATCAAATATGAAACAAGTCTGGCTTGAAACTGGCGGCAAAAGCCCGAATCTGATTTTTGCTGATTGTGACAACCTAGAAGCCGCAGCAGATATGGCGGCTTTTGGCATTTTCTTTAATCAGGGTGAAGTTTGTTCTGCCAATTCACGCCTCTTGGTTGAACGGTCGATCCACCAAGATTTTGTTCAGATGCTGATTGCGCGGGCTGAAAATTTCCAACCGGGCAACCCCCTTGATCCATCTTCAAAAATGGGGGCAATTGTCAGCCAAGAACAATATGACCGTATTTTAAAAATGATCGCATCGGGCAAAAAAGATGCGGATTGTGTGACCGGCGGCAATGCCATCAAAATTGACAACCGCGGTTTATATGTTGAGCCGACAATTTTTGATAACGTGCAATGTGGGTCTGAAATCGAAACCGATGAAATTTTTGGTCCTGTTCTTTCGGTCATCCCGTTTGACACAGAAGAAGAAGCGGTTGAGATTGCCAATAACACGATTTACGGCCTGGCTGCGTCGCTCTGGACCGGCAATCTTTCTAGGGCGCATCGTGTGTCAAGAAAACTCAAAGCTGGCACGGTTTCGGTCAATACTGTGGATGCCCTCAGCCCCATGACGCCTTTTGGAGGCTTCAAACAATCCGGTGTTGGGCGTGATTTATCGCTTCATGCTTTGGATAAATATACAGCGCTGAAAACGACATGGATCAAATACTAAAACCTTTGTGATTTTCTTTGGTGGTGTTCTCTTGTCGGTGGTTTGATTTAGGACATATAGATGTTAAATCTAACCCTTCAGGTCTTGGTGAGTATTGATGCAAGAACCCCTCAAAATATCGCGGCGGAAATGGTTGGTTTCAGCCTTGTCTTTTATCGGCACTTGGATAGCCAGCCCTGTATTGGCGCAAATCAAATATTACCCGATCAAAACCCAATATATCGCGGCGCTTGCGCCTGCTGGTGCAACCTCTGGGACTGGCGCTGAAACATGGGGCATTTGGCGGGTAGACCCGGGGCCGATAGGCGTTTGGTTGCGGCTCTATCAAATGTTGCGCAAGGCCGGAAATATCGCCCCTGCAGGGTGGCGGTTTGACCTTGATGATTGGTGGCTGGATGAAAATGGCTTGATCATGAAAGCCCCTGATTTCCCTATTCCGCCAGGCAAGTATCTGGTGACCAACGGCGAAGAAAACGCATCGCTTCTGACAATTGATCCGCCTGATCAGAATGGCAATCAGAACTGGTCTCTGAATAATGATATGACCATCGGTGACGTCACCCATGGGCCATGCCGTTCCGCACGCTATACCCCTGTTGGGGCAAGCGGCACCTGCACCCCTGAAAACGCAGACCGGTCTGTTTTCCCGCTGGAACTTGGTGAAGAATTGCCAGCGGTTAAAGACTGCAATCGGAAAATCTATGCGGTGTTGATTGT
>WTHX01000070.1 GCA_011522975.1 Alphaproteobacteria bacterium
TGCATGGCCGTTCAATGACTTGGCCTTGCAAGAGGGGATGAAAATCCTGAAATCGCTCAACACAAGGCCAGATGGGGCAACCATGAAACCCATGGGGGATGCCTGGCGGCCTTATCGCGGTGCAGGGGCTTTGATGCTGTGGCATGTCTATGCCCAACACCGCCATGCCGCAACTATTGCTGATATCAAATAACGCCCATCAAATGTGATCAAAACAGCGATAATTGCGGTTCAGGGGTGATGCCATGGTTGTCATCACACGCCACCAATTGGTCATGATCAACACGGGTTGACCCCACCTCAGCCGAAACCGGATGCCATTGAAAAACACTATCTAGGGTCGGACGTGTCAGGTTGGCCACCGCGTCAAGACTTGTTTCAGGATTAAGCCAATCGCCGAAATGCTGCGGATCAAGCACCATGGGCGCGCGGTGATGGATGGCTGACAATTCGCGATCCGCAGCAGTGGTGACAATCACACAGCGGCGGCCACCGTCAATCGCATCATCCCAATAAAGCCCCGCCATCCCCATCGGCGCGTCATCGGCACGGCGAATAAAATATGGTTTTTTAGGGGCCGCCCATTCAAACCAGCCTGACGCGATCACCAAACATCGCCGCATCCGTGCCGATTGCCGAAAAGTAGGTTTTTCAAACATGGTTTCAGACCGGGCGTTGATCAAAGGGCGGGTGTTTTGCGGCGTGGCAATCCCCCATGTCATGGCGGTTAAATGACGGCGTTGGCCAAAATTGACGACCGTATCCACCATCATGCTGGGGGCGATATTCCATTGTGGGCGGTTGTTGTGACCACGGGCACCGCCCGAAGACGGAAAACTCAATTTAAAAACAGCTTTAACATCATCTGACGATGTTGAGTTGCTGAAACGGCCACACATAAATCTTGCTCCATCCAACATGAGGGTCTTTGGGCGATAACCGGTCAGTGATGATCGCTTGAATTAATTGGTTAGCAAACGCCGCAAGCGCTGGCAAATCATGATTTTCTATGCCAGATTATAGGTCAATATTTCAAGTATAACCCAGATAACAATGTATAGAAAAATAACCTGATGAATATTGATTTGCTTAAAATTGAAGAAATCGCCATTAACGCTGGCAATGCCATTATGAAATTTCGTGACCTTGGTTTCGACAAAGATCAAAAAAATGATGGCAGCCCTGTGACAGAGGCTGATCTGGCGGCGGATAAAATCATCAAAGATGGGTTATATAATCTTGCCGCTGATATTCCCGCCATCACCGAAGAAACGTTTAATGCCAAAGAGGAAACAAACCCCGTGCAATATTGGTGTGTTGACCCATTGGATGGCACCAAAGGCTTTATCAATGGCGGGCGTGATTTCACCGTTAATATCGCCTTGATCGATCAAATCTACCCTGTTTTGGGGGTGATTTACGCCCCTGCCATGGGGGTGCTTTGGGGCGGTGCTGATGGACGGGCATGGAAACGGATGGCGACACCGTCAGGTCAAATGACGTTGGCGGGGATGGGGGATGCCATGCCGATCTCTGCCCGCCAGGCCCGATTAAAAAAACCTGATGTGGTGGCCACCAAAGCCCATCGCAGCCCTGAATTAGAACAATGGATCAATAGCATTGATGCCGGCGAAGCGATTGCCGTTGGGTCATCCTTAAAATTCTGTTCCATCGCCGAAGGTGATGCTGATCTTTACCCGCGCATGGGGCCAACAATGGAATGGGATACCGCCGCTGGCCAAGCCATCCTTGAAGCCGCAGGCGGGCAGGTGCTGGCCCCTGATGGCAATAGATTTGGTTATGGCAAACCGGGGCGGTTAAACGGCTATTTTTCAGCCACCGCAAAACTTGATGGTGCGATCCCTTCCCATTGGTTGCCGCCGCAACAACAGGGCTGAGAGTGATCTGCTATGGCTGATATTGTCCCTGCTCAAAACCCTAATCTTTCAAAAGCCGTTGATGCGATCCAAGCAGGGCAATTGGTCGCCTTTGGAACGGAAACAGTTTATGGCCTAGGCGGAGATGCCACCAATTCGGAAGCCGTCGCCAAGATTTACGCCGCCAAAGGACGCCCATCATTCAACCCTTTGATCAGCCATATCGACAGCACTTGCCACGCGTTTGATCTGGCTGAGGCGACGTTAATGGCGCAACAATTGGCCGATGATTATTGGCCTGGCCCCATGACATTGATTTTAAACAAGAGGTCGGATTGCCCTGTGGCTGATCTGGCGACAGCAGGGCTGGATACCATCGCCTTGCGTGTGCCCATGAAACCTGAAGCCCGGCAATTTTTGCAGATGGTCGCCTGCCCTATCGCCGCGCCTTCGGCCAATCGTTCAGGTCGCATCAGCCCCACAAAAGCCAGCCATGTCATGGAAGAATTGGGGGATTGCCCTGATCTGGCGATGATCCTTGATACAGGCATGGCCGATGATGGCATTGAATCAACCGTTATCGATGCCCGTGGGGATGCCCCTGTTATTCTAAGGCCAGGGTCGATCACCGCCACCATGATCGGCTGTTCCACAGGCATAATGCCAATCGCCGCCGGCAAAGACATCATCAGCCCCGGGCAATTGGCCAGCCATTACGCGCCATCCAAACCTGTTGCGCTGAATATCACCAGCGCTAATGACGGCGATATCATGATCGGCTTTGGCGCGATCCAAGGCCAAGCAAATTTAAACTTAAGCCCCCGAGGTGACCTGACAGAAGCCGCCGCCAATCTATATGATATGATGCGGCGTGCGGATGACATGGTGGGCAAACGCATTGTCATCGCCCCCATCCCGCAGGATGGATTGGGTGTGGCGATCCAAGATAGGCTTCAGCGGGCGGCGGCTGACCGCGATTAATCGATTGGGAATAACCAGATGGCTGATAACACGCTGATTGATCAATTCATTAGGATTTGTGGGGATAAATATGTCCTCACCAGCACCGAAGACAAAGCCCCGCATCTAACCGATTGGCGCGGCCATTACACCGGAGATGCACTGGCTGTGGTAAAGCCGAAATCGACAGAGGAAGTTGCCGCCCTTGTCCGTCTTTGCCATGACCACCGCATCCCCATTGTCCCGCAAGGCGGCAATACATCGCTTTGTGGTGGGGCAACACCCGATGACAGCGGCAAGGCGATTATCATCAGCATGGCACGGATGGATCAAATCCGTCATTTTGATCGCCCCAGCCAAAGCATCACGGTAGATTCGGGATGTATCCTTGAAAAAATCCAAGATGCGGCCACCAAAGAAGGCTTAATCTTCCCCCTTAATTTTGGCTCACGTGGGACGTGTCGTATTGGCGGTAATCTTTCCACCAATGCGGGGGGGCTGAATGTTTTGCGCTATGGCAACGCGCGGTCATTATGCCTAGGGCTTGAGGTTGTTACCCCATCGGGTGAGGTGATGAATCTCTTATCGCCATTGAAAAAAGATAACACCGGTTATGATTTGAAAAATCTCTTTATCGGGGCGGAAGGCACGCTGGGGATCATCACGGCTGCAACATTGCAATTATTCCCTGAACCCAAAGCGATGGCGACATCATGGGCGGGCGTGCGGGATATTAACGCCGCCATAGAATTGCTACAACGCGCGCAAGCCATCAGCGGCGGCAATGTTATCGCCTTTGAATTGATGCCGAAATCAATCATTGATAACGTCCGGCGGTTCTACCCTGATGTCGCCAGCCCCCTTGAAGATGTGCCGCCATTTTCGGCACTCATTGAGATTGCATCAACCGCGTCATCGGATGCTAAGCCTGATGACCAAGGGCAATTGCCGCTTAATATCCAGATGGAAATGCTTTTGCAGGATGCGTTTGAAGATGGCTTGGTCAATGATGCCACCATCGCTAAAAATGAAAATCAGCGCCAAGCCTTATGGGCAATCCGTGAGTTGACCCCTGAAAGTGAGATCAAAGCCGGCGCCGCCTATAAATCAGATATTTCAATCCCTCTCCAACATATGCAGGCGTTTTATCATCGTGCCGCCGAAGCCGCCGAAGCCATCGCCCCTGGGGTTAAAATCTTTGGCTTTGGTCATTTGGGGGATGGCAACCTGCATTACAACCTATCGATCCCTGATGCGGGGCATGATGATTTCATGTCTGTCTATCCTGAATTTGATGATATGATTACAGGCCTGTTAAAAGAATACGGCGGGTCGATCAGTGCTGAACATGGAATTGGCCAGAAGAAAAAACAGATGCTGGCCGAGGCTAAAGATAAAACAGCATTATCGGTGATGGCGGCGATCAAAGCAGCGCTTGATCCCCATAACATCATGAACCCCGGCAAAATATTATAGGAAAGATATTATAGGGGAGATCCTTATGCGCCATGAAGATAAAATCAAAACAGTCCTCACATTCTGGTTTGAAGAGTGTTCCCCTGAACAATGGTTCACGAAAAACGCTGATTTTGACGCTTTGCTGAAAGACCGGTTCGGTGATTTGGTGGAAAAGGCCATGGCTGGGCAATTGGATGCTTGGGCGGAAACCCCTGACGGTTTGCAGGCTTTAATCATTCTGCTCGATCAAATGGCGCGTAATATTTTCCGCGATACACCCAAAATGTACGCAGGGGATGATATCGCCTTGGCCTTATCCCTAAAAGGGGTTGAGCGCGGGTATCTTGACCAATGGGAAAACCCCGCCATGCGGCAGTTTTTATTGATGCCCATGATGCATTCTGAAGATATTGATGTTCAGAACAAATCTCTGCCTTTGTTCAAAAAATACACCCAAGACATGACCTATGAATACGCCATCAAGCATCAGGTTATTGTGGAACGTTTTGGCCATTTCCCCCATCGCAATGCAATTTTGGGGCGGCCTTCCACCGATGAAGAAATTGAATTTCTTAAAGGCCCGAATTCATCATTTTAAATCCCCTGCCTTGGCCATGACCATTTCTGGGGTGATTTTTGTAATATCGTCATCTTTGATCCAGCCGGCCTTTTTACCATAAGGCGCGGACATGGAAGGATCGGTATGACGCGACATAACCATCACGGTCGGCGCATCAAGGCGGGCGGCCAAAAAGACTGGGCCTGTGTCATTCCCCACCACAAGACTGGCATGGCGTAATAACGCCGCCAGCCCTGTTAGGCTGGTTTTGCCGATCATATCTATGACATTGGGCTGGCGTGATTGGATAATATCGCCTACCGCTTGATCCACCGCTGTGCCCGCCAGAACAGGTTGAACCCCCTTGGCCAAAAGCATCCCTGCAAGATCAGCAAATTTTTCAGCAGGCCAGCGTTTTTCTGGCTTAGCCGGAGAACAGCCGGGGATAATCACAGCATAGGGCGAATTGATTTGATCTTGGCCATCTGCGCTTTGGTCCTCCAGCCAATCTGTTGTGGCTAAGGTTGCAGGGCAGCCGCCCTTTTCAGCCGTCATCACCATCCGCACGCGATTGTTGATGCCGGTCATATCTCCCAATAAATGGGAAGACCCCGGGTGAACACCAACAAATTCAATCGATGATGGGATCAAATGATTGAGATAACGGCGGGTGCGGCTGGATGATTGAAAGTCATAAACCCGTCGCCAGCCTTGGTGAAACAGAGCCCTGATTTCAAGCCATGCGGGAATATGCCAAGCCTTGGCACGACGATCGACAATCACCTCATCAAAAAAGGGCATGGCGCGCGCCAGACCAGCGAAAGGCTTGGTGGTCAATAATGCCAAATGAGCATCGGGATGCCCTGCCCTGACGCTGGCAAAACCATCAAGGGCTTGCACCATATCGCCAAGCGCCCCGTGTTTAATAACTAAAATTTTATCTTGCTTTGACATAATCAACTGACTTCTTTTACAGGAGGCGAGAATAAGCCCCGATGGCAACCCTGTCACGGCTTTTATGGCTTGATGGCCAAGAAGATGATATAACCCTATAACGCTTTACCACTTTGCCTGACTATACGGCTTATCCTATGCCTTTGATCCATTGCTTACTGCCTGCTAAAGAATATTACACCCGCGAAAATGCAGGTGCGGTGGCGATGGTGACCGAAGATATGGTCCTCAGCAGTCGATATGGCGCGGATTGCCATGTCTTTGGGCGGGTCAGCCCGAACAAACCGCTGACCGAACGTTTTACACCGCTTAAGCCCAAAACAGCACTACTCTATGGCCAGAATATCGGCATGGCGCGGGCTTATCTGGACCATCTGAAACAGACCAAAACCACGCCGGACTGGGTTGAAGTCCATGGCCGTTGCCAAGTGGTGGCTTATTTGGCGAAGAAACGCCCTGATTTAAAGATTGTTTTGATCCTGCATAATGATGCGCGTGAGATGAAAGGCGCGAAAACTGTTGCTGAACGGCGTGGTTTGGCGCAAGCCTTAACTGGGGTTTTTGCCGTATCGCAATATCTGATTGATGGGTTTAATGACGGGCTTACCCCTGAAGACCGCGATGGGTTGATCCAACAGGTCACGCCCCTAGGGATTGATCACCGCCATCAATCCCCGCCGAAGAAAAAGAAACATATCGTCATCACCGGCCGTATGGTGCCTGAAAAAGGCATGCTGGAAGCGGCGGAAGCCTTGAGTATGGTTCTGCCCCATCACCCTGATTGGTCAGCACGCCTGATCGGCGCGCGGGGGTTTCAAGATGGCGATAAAACACCTTATGAACTTGCCGTCGCCAAAGCCCTTGAGTCTTGTGGGGCGCAAGCCCAAGCGCTGGGGTTTTTGCCGATTGATGACGTTTATAAAGAACAAGATCAAGCGGCCATCGCGCTGGTGCCATCCCAATGGCAAGAACCTGCTGGCCGTGTTCTGCTGGAAGCCATGGTGGCGGGGGCGGCGCTGATCACAACACGGCGCGGCGGCATCCCTGAATACGCCGAAGGCCGCGCGATCATCTTGGATCATCCCGATGCGGCAGCGATTGCAAAGGCCTTAGACGCATTGATCACTGACCCTAAGATGCTGAAAAAATATCAAAAAAAGGCATGGGATGATTATCCCTTTACCCGCGCCCATGCGGGGCAAAAACTGGATCAAGGGCGCAATGCGATTAAAGCCCGTTCTGATAACGGCTGATCATATCCTGATAAGACGCGATCATGGTTTTGGTCACAACGTCACGGCTGAACAATTCATTGTAGGTTTTCGTCCCGCCTTTAACGATTTTTGCTGCCATTTTTTTGTCGTGAAGCGCAGTATCAAGGGCTTTGACAAGGCCATCACGATCATCAATATCAACCAATAAGCCATCAACCTCATCGGTGACATATTGGCGGGCACCATCAGCCCGCGTTGCCACCAATGGCACTTTGGCAAACCATGCTTCGGCAATCACCGTGCCAAATGGCTCATACCGTGAAGGCAAAACACAAACATCGGCGATATCAAGCAAGGCCGAACGGTTGTCACACCAGCCCGGGAAAATAGTCCGGTCAGACACGCCCAATTCTTCGGCCATGGCCTTATATTTCGCCAGATCAGGCCCATCGCCCGCCATCAGGAAATAAACACCTGGCAAATCACGGGCAGCATCCATCAAAAGATCAACGCCTTTTTTCCAATGCATCCGCGACAGCAACAGCACCATCGGCGCATCTTCAGGGATGCCGTAATCAGATTTTGTGACTTTCGGGGCATCTTCCAGCGTGCCAAAGGTATGGCCAACATAGGCGCGATCAGGCTGGCCTGAGGCTTCCTTGATATGGCGGACAATATCGCGGGTTACCCCCATGTAAAAATCACAGGACGTGTAGTTTTTCAAATCGTAATAGCCGCCGAACCAGCCCAAAACAGGGATTGATTTTTGCTTTGGGGTGAAACTGGCGCCACGGTTCATCCAAGAGTGAATCAGATCAGGCGCTTCTTGGGCAATGATTTTATCAATTTGGCGGCGTTGGAAGATTTTCATCAAAGGCGCAAAACTGAGCGGATAATGTTTAATCCCTCGTGCGTTTAATGCCTCAAGGTAATGGTCATGGGGGCGGCCGATCATGACTTGTTCAACACCGCTGTCATGAAGGGCTTTAACAGCATCAAGGCAAAAAGTTTCAGCACCGCCTTGGCCTGCACCTGCTACGATATGTAAAATTTTCACCGCTTAAACCCCGCCTTATAAACCCTATTGGTTGACCCTTCATGGCCAGTTGCACCGATCGCCATGGTCACTTGATTATGATCTTGAAAATCAATGTCAATCTGTGCCACGTTATCTGTGGATTACTTTGTTATTCTGATATACAAAAAATAACGTTATACCGCTACAATTTAGACGATCTGGACAACGGTTTTATGCCTTTAATGACTTCAATTTCCCTTCAATCATGTTTAAAGACCATCGCCATGGTGATGATGCTGATCTTTGGTGCTGCCTCTGCATGGGCGCAAGACACGTCAGCACCCGTTGATTTCACCGCCAATGCCGTTTCCAGCAATGCTGAAACGGGCGTCATGACCGCCGAAGGTGATGTTGTGATCACCCAAGGCAAGATGCGACTTTTGGCGGATCGCGTTGACTATAACCGCAATGAAGGCAAAGCCGTGGCGACAGGCAATGTCATTTTTACCGATAATGACGGCAGCACTCATTATACCGATATGCTGGTATTGGAAAAAAATTTTTCAAAGGCGATTGCTGAACCTGTGATCAGCCAGTTCAAAGATGGATCATGGGTTGGCGGGGATAAAGTCAATCATGATCGCGCCTTGGGAACAGTCTATGAAAAGGCACGGTACACGCCATGTGACTGTGACTTTATCGGTGGCAAAACCCCCGCATGGGAGATTAACTCCAGCCAAAGCCGTCATGACCCGAATAGCCAAACGATCTATCATGAAAATGTCACCATGAAGATTTTCGCCGTGCCTGTATTGTATTTCCCTTATTTGGATCATCCAGATTGGACAGTGCGCCGCCGTTCAGGGCTGTTGCCGCCACGCATTTCATTTTCATCTGATTTGGGCACCACCTATGCGCAATCCTATTATTGGGTGACAGGCGAAACCCATGATGCTGAAATCACCCCTTATTATTTCGGCAATCAAGGGGCGGCGGTTAAAACCACCTATCGCCAGCGTTGGGATTATTCATCATTAAACGCAACGATCTATAAAGGGCGGCTAAACACCTATAAAAAGTCACGTGAAGATGTGGCAGGGATTGATGCAGTTTTTAAAACAACATTGGGTCAGAAATGGAAGACTGATGTCAGGCTTTATCGTGCCAGCCAAGATACATTCATGCGGCGGTATAATTTTGATGATGCCCAAACTTTAAAATCATCCATCCGCACGGAACGCATTGATCGTAATGCTTACAGCCGTGTTGAAGCCTATGACATTCAAGACCTGACGTCTGACCGTGATGAGGAAAATGAAGCGACTGTTCTGCCTTCAGTTTTTCATGAACGGTATTTGGATACAGACCAAGAAGGTTTGAGCCTGCGGGTTCGGCTTAGCGCGTTGCAATTGGATAATGACGAATCCACTGACCTGAAACGCTGGACGTCAGAGCTTTACAGCCGCCAAGACATCACCACTGATTTTGGCCAATTAAGTGTTGAAGGCCGTCTTGCAGGCCAATATCGCAACATCGAAACCGCCACCAATAATTCAGGCTATGAAGGTGAATTGGGGCAAACCACCGTTGCGGCGGGCGTAGGATGGGCGATGCCTGTTTCCGTGCAAATGGCCGATCGCTTCGCCATTGTTGAACCTAAAGTCAAATTGGTGTCGGTCAAAGCCACCGACCGCAGCAACAGTATCCCCAACCGTGACAGTTCTGACTTCCGTCTTGATGAAGCCAATTTATTCCTGCTCCATCGCGAACAAGGCGAAGATTACAACATCACCTCCACCCGAATTGATGGCGGTGTTTCCATGTCACTTTATGACCCTTATTTAGGAGACGTCACAGGGTTTGTTGGCAGTTCAATACGCTTGGCGGGTGAAACTCCAACAGGCTTGAACAGCGTTGCGGAAACAGACCGCATTTCTGATATTCTGGCCAGCCTGACGGTGCAACCCTATAGCAATTTTTCGATGGCTATGTCAGGGCGTTTCCACCCTCGAGATTTCCATTTGAACGAAACCAAATTATCAGGCCAATTGAGTTTTGCTGAAACCCAACTTTCAGCGTCTTATAACCAATTGTCCAAATCCTACTTTGACAGCGCCACCGAAGAAAAAGAAGAATTGGTCGTCACCGCCAAGCAAAACCTTGGCTATGGCTGGGGGCTTAGCGTCACGCAAAAATATGACATGACCAATGATAAGCGTGAGCTGACGGATTCAATCGTCGATATCAATTATGGCGGCGGTCTTCAGGATTGCTTGAACATCAGCATCGGCTATAACCGCGATACCGACAGCGACCGTGATATCAAACCAATCGATGAAGTCTTTGTGGTGTTTAACTTCAAAAATCTTGGGGCGGTGGGCACCAATCAGGTCAAATCCCTGTCGTCGAATTAGATCGTTGGCAAGCAGTTTGGCTTAAACGGAAATCACTCCACCGTAACCGATTTTGCCAGATTGCGGGGTTGGTCCACATCCGTGCCTTTATGCACCGCCGTCATATAGGCCAGAATTTGGGCCGGGATCGACAGCACGATCGGCGCGATCAGCGGGTCACAATCAGGCACGGTGATAATATCGTCCAGATCATCCAATTGGCGGGCTGCCTTTTCCGTGCAAATCCCCAACACCGAAGCCCCGCGCGATTTTGCTTCCATCAAATTGGACATCGACTTTTGCAGATGGTTATCATCAGCCAACAGCGCCACCACAGGCAAGCCTTCTTCGATCAAGGCAATCGGCCCGTGCTTCATTTCACCTGAAGCATAGCCTTCGGCGTGAATATAACTTAATTCTTTGAGTTTCAACGCGCCTTCCAACGCCAATGGATAAAGCGTGCCACGGCCTAAGAACAAACAAGACCGCGCCCGGCTTAATGCCGCGATAAACGGTTTGATTTTATCGAAGCCTGACATGGCTTGCCCCACCAAACGCGGCAATCGTATCAACTGGTCTTTGATGGCGTCACATTGTTCTTTCGTAATGACCCCGCGATCACGCCCCAATGCTGCCGCCATGGCCAGTAAAACCGTCAATTGTGCAGTGAAGGCTTTGGTGCTGGCGACGCCAATTTCAGGCCCTGCACGGGTAAAGAGTTGCAAATCTGTTTCTCGCGCAATCGTGCTTTCAGGGACATTGACCAAGCCAAGGGTTTTTAACCCTTTTTCGCCAGCATAGCGCAAGGCCATCAATGTATCGAGGGATTCGCCTGATTGCGAGATGCCCATGGCCATATCAAGATGCCGAACCGATGGGTTGCGATAGCGAAATTCGGATGCGATTTCTGTCACCACAGGCAGGTCTGCCAATGTTTCAAGCCAGTATTTGCCAATCATCGCCGCGTTATGGGATGTTCCCGCCGCCAAAATCATCAGCCCTTTTATGGCTTTGGCATCGCCTAAATCCACCGCTAAATCACCATTGGCATCCAGCATTTCAGACAGGCTATGGGCGATGGCTTCGGGCTGTTCGTGGATCTCTTTTTCCATGAAATGCTGATAACCATCTTTCGAGACCAGACCTGGGCTGGCTGCTGAC
>WTHX01000132.1 GCA_011522975.1 Alphaproteobacteria bacterium
GTCAGGCCGTTATCCGCCATGATCTCCCGTGTTTCGGGGAAGATATCATAGAAAAACACCACAAATGTATGGTCACAAACGCCGCCTGCTTTGCGGATGGCATCAACAAAAGCGACCTTACTGCCGCCATCTGTTGCCAAGTCTTCGACCAATAATACGCGATCGCCTTCGTTCATCTGGCCTTCAATTTGGGCATCTCTGCCAAAGCCTTTAGGCTTTTTGCGGATATATTGCATTGGCAAGGCCATGCGTTCAGCAAACCATGCCGAAAATGGAATGCCCGCGGTCTCACCGCCTGCAACGGAATCAAAGGCCTCAAATCCAACGCTATCCATCACTGTCGCAACGCCGTAATCCATCAAAGCGGAACGGATACGCGGGAAAGAGATTAACTTCCGGCAATCGATATACACAGGGCTAGCGGCACCTGATGTCAGGATGAAGGGCTCAGCCCTGAAATGAACCGCGTCAATTTCCAAAAGCATGCGTGCCGCGCTGCGGGCGATATGGTCACGGTCGGGGTGGGTGGTGGCAATCATGATGGTATCCTGAAGTTTTTACCTGAAGTATTTTTTAATATAATTTCAATTCCTAGACCAGTGTATCAACCCGCCAAAAGAGGTCAACGCCAGGGTCAAATACCGTCACGGTTTCATCCCCTGCTGTGATCATCTCTGGATAGGCCATAGGCAAGTCTTGTTTGGTCAATGTGATGGTCTGATCGGAAATGGGCAAGCCGTAAAACTTAGGCCCATTGATGCTAGTGAAGGCTTCCAAATGATCGAGCGCACCATCTTCTTCAAAGACATGGGCAAGGCAAGACATGGTATTGGGGGCGGTGTAAATCCCGGCACAACCGCAAGCCATCAATTTGGCGCGATCAGGATGGGGGGCTGAATCCGTGCCCAAGAATACGCGGCTGAACCCCGATGTCGCCAATGCCCTTAACGCCAATCGATGTTCTTCACGTTTCGCCACAGGCAAGCAATAATAATGAGGACGGATGCCGCCCGCCAGAATATGATTGCGGTTAATCATCAAGTGATGGGTGGTGATGGTCGCGCCCAAGTTTTCTGACCCGCTTTGGACATAATCCGCCGCCACCGACGTCGTGATATGTTCCATAACAATCTTTAATTGCGGCAAACGTTGACGCAAAGGGTCCAAGACACGGTCAATAAACACCGCCTCGCGGTCAAAAATATCAATATCAGAATCCGTCACCTCACCGTGGACTAAAAGCGGCATCCCTATTTCAGCCATTTTTTCAAGCACAGGCTGAACCGCCATGACGTCTCGCACGCCTGAAGCGGAATTGGTGGTCGCCCCAGCGGGGTATAATTTGACGGCGGTGATCACGCCATCCTGAAACCCTTTCGCCAAGTCTTCAGCATCTGTCGCCTCGGTCAAATAAGCGGTCATCAATGGGGTGAAATTCATGCCCTTGGGCAAGGCCGCCATGATGCGCTTTTGATAGGCCAGAACATCAGCGGTTGAGACCACCGGCGGCACCAGATTGGGCATGATGATCGCTCGGCCGAAATGCTGTGCCGTATCGGGCAGAACAGCGGCCAGCATATCACCATCACGCAAATGCAAATGCCAATCATCAGGTTGTTTAATGGTAAGTGATTTGGTCATGATTAAGCCTTATCAGAGATGCGCATAACAATCTACATGTATAAAAAAAGCACGGTATCATCGCAATACCGTGCTTTATAAGTGGGGAGGTTGAATTGTTATTCAGCCGCTTCCTGAGGACGCATATCGTCAGGGTTGATGCCAGCAACGCTGACAGGCTTCTTCATCGCGTCACGGCGGAATGGCTCACCCAATTCCTGGTTCAGCATCACCTCAATAAACGTGGTGGTGCCGTTCTTCATCTGGTCATCAATGGCAGCGTTCAATGTATCTGTCAGCTCATCCATAGAATAAACCGCGACACCTTTGACACCACAAGCATTGGCGATGCCAGCATAGGACACTTGCTCATCCAATTCTGTACCAACGAAATTGTCATCAAACCACAGGGTTGTGTTGCGCTTTTCAGCACCCCACTGATAGTTGCGGAAGATCACCATGGTGATTGGTGGCCATTCTTCACGGCCAATGGCTGACATTTCATTCATGGAAATACCAAAAGCACCGTCACCGGCGAAACCAACTACAGGTGTTTCTGGACGACCGATTTTAGCGCCCATAATAGCCGGCAGACCATAACCACAAGGGCCGAACAAACCTGGTGCCAGATATTTACGGCCCGCTTCAAATGTTGGGTAAGCGTTACCGATGGCACAGTTGTTACCAATGTCAGATGAAATGATCGCTTCTTTTGGCAGAGCGGCAGAGATCGCGCGCCATGCCATGCGAGGTGACATCTTTTGTGGTTCACGGTCACGGGCACGTTCGTTCCAAGTTGTGCCTGGATCATCATCTTCATGATCAAGTGAGGTCAATTCCTGCGCCCAAGCAGATTTGGTCTTGGCGATTGTCGCGACACGATCGGCACGGCCAGCATCACCAGCAGTGGCAGAAAGTTTGTCCAGAAGGCTGGCGGCGACTTTCTTGGCGTCACCGACAATCCCGACGGTCACAGGCTTGGTCAAACCAATGCGATCAGGGTTGATATCAACCTGAATGATCTTGGCATCTTTTGGCCAGTAATCAATGCCGTAACCTGGCAGGGTTGAGAATGGGTTGAGGCGCGTGCCCAATGCCAAAACAACATCAGCCTTAGCGATCAATTCCATACCAGCCTTTGAGCCATTATACCCAAGCGGGCCAGCAAAAAGCGGGTGTGAACCCGGGAAAGCGTCATTGTGCTGATAACCACAGCAAACAGGGGCATCAAGTTTTTCAGCCAATTTCATGGATTCGCCGATGGCGCCGCCAATCACAACACCTGCGCCGTTCAGCATAACAGGGAATTTGGCTTCGGACAGCATTTGGGCTGCTGCTGCAATCGCATCATCACCGCCGCTTGGACGTTCAAATTCAACGATGGCTGGCAGTTCAATATCAATCACCTGCGTCCAGAAATCACGTGGGATGTTGATCTGGGCTGGGGCTGAGGCGCGCTTGGCTTGCAGAATAACGCGGTTCAATGTTTCAGCGATACGGCTTGGATCACGCACTTCTTCCTGATAGGCCACCATGTCTTTGAACAAAGCCATCTGTTCAACTTCCTGGAAACCGCCCTGACCCAAAGTCTTATTGGCCGCCTGTGGGGTAACCAGCAACAATGGGGTGTGGTTCCAATAGGCTGTTTTGACAGGGGTCACGAAATTGGTGATGCCCGGGCCGTTCTGGGCCACCATCATAGACATCTTGCCAGTCGCACGGGTGAAACCATCCGCCATCATGCCCGCGTTACATTCATGGGCAGCGTCCCAAAATGTAATACCCGCTTGAGGGAACAAATCTGAAATCGGCATCATAGCGGAACCGATAATGCCAAAGGCATGTTCAATTCCATGCATTTGCAAAACTTTGACGAATGCTTCTTCTGTGGTCATCTTCATGGCGAGTCTCCCTCAAGATGGTGGTTTTTTTTCCGCAGGGGCAATATGCGCACAACCCTGCTATTAATCTCGATTTAATCTAGAAAAACTTCGTCTTCAACCATAGGTCCAGATTGGCTTATATTTAAGTCCAGTTATTCGCTGCTGAGTCCAGTCAAAACCATGGAACCTGCCCCTTTTCATCCCCAAAAAAGAGGTTATTTAAAAGGTTAAGTTATAAAGGAAGGCCCATGACCCATTATTTCATCACTGGTGTTAGCGCTGGCATTGGCGCGGCATTGGCGCGAAAACTGCTTGCTGATGGCCATCACGTCACAGGCATTGCCCGCAGGCAAGACAGGCTGGATGCGCTTTCATCTGAATTCCCGAAGTTTTTGGGGATCGCCTGTGATGTCACCCAGAAAGACGCGCTGGCCGCCGCCATTGATCAGGCCGAAGACACCCATGGCGCGATCAACACCATGGTGTTAAACGCTGGTATCTACACCCCCCAGGATGGCAAATCCCCTGATGTTGATGTTTTTCGTCAACATATGGAGGTCAATTACATGGGGGTTGTGCATGGGCTTGCGCCTGTCATCCCGCGCATGGTTGACCGCCGCTCAGGGCATCTGGTGATCATGGCATCCGTCAGCGGCTGGATGGGCTTGCCGAAAGCCGCCGCCTATGGCCCCACCAAAGCAGCCCTGATTTCTTTGGCGGAATCACTATGGTTTGACCTCAACCCCCAAGGGATTAAAGTCCAAGTTGTTAACCCCGGCTTTGTTGAAACTGAGGCCACCGCCGTCAATGATTTTGAAATGCCCGGGCTGATGACCCCTGAAGCCGCTGCCGATGCCCTGATTAAAGGCATGGACAGCAATGATTTTGAGATTACTTTCCCGAAAGGCTTTACCCGCATGATGCGGATGCTCAAATATCTTCCCTATGGGATTTACTTTAATCTTGTCAGCAAAAGAACTTAATAGGATCCATCATGACCGCATCAAGCCGCAACACCAAAGCGATCAGCGCCATCACCCATTACGCCAAAGCCTTTGCCGAATTAACCCCTGAAAGTCTGGATGCTTTGGTGGCCATGGCCGATGACAAGATCATTTTTACCGATCCGTTTAACCGCATCGAAGGCCGCAAGGGGTTTCATCATGTCTTTACCCATATGTATGACACTTGCCATGACCCACGGTTTGATATCACCGATCTGGCCCATGGCAAAAACGCCTCTTATATCCATTGGCGGATGACGGCTAAACTCAAATCTTGGCCGCATATGGATTTGGATTTCACCGGCATGACCGAAGTCCACGCCAATGATGATGGCATGATCACCGCCCATTATGACCATTGGGATAGCGCCAGCCAATTGCTGGCCAAAATTCCTTATGTCGGGGCTTTGATTCGCCCGATTTTAAAGCAATTTGTTTTGCCGTCCCATTAATTGCGAAGGGTTAAGAAGAACTCTCGCGTTCAATCAACATATGGCGGACATCAATACTGCCGGCGCGGAAGCCGCCTTCACAATAGGCGAGATATAACTCCCACATCCGCTTAAAGCGTTGGTCGAACCCTGTGTCTGAAATTTCAGGCCAAGCCGCCAGAAACCGATCACGCCATTCTTTCAGCGTGCGGGCATAATGCAAGCCAAAGCCGTTGTCTTCCACCAATTTAAGCCCGGCCGATTTAAGCGGCGAGTCAAGCCTTGGCACAGAAGGCAACATCCCGCCCGGGAAAATATATTGCTGGATAAAATCAGGTTCACGTTTGTAATCTTCGAAAATCGCATCATCAATGGTGATGACCTGCAGGGCAGCCTTCCCGCCTTGATGCAGACAGCGTGAAAGCGTGCTGAAATAGGTTGGCCAATACGCCTCCCCCACGGCTTCAAACATTTCAATCGAGACAATTTTATCAAACTGTTCGGTGACATCACGATAATCGGTCAGTTTCAACGTGACTTTATCGGCAAGGCCAGCGTCTTTAATTCGCGCCACCGCGTAATCATATTGTTCCTGCGAAATGGTGATGCCGGTGATATGCACATCATAATGACGCGCCGCGAATTCAGCAAAACCGCCCCAACCGCAACCAATTTCAAGCACGCGATCCCCTGGCTTGAGATCAACCATCTCAGCCAAGCGGCGATATTTGGCTTCTTGGGCGGTTTTCAGATCATCAGTTTCACGTTCAAAATACGCCGACGAATAGGTCATGCTGCGGTCAAGCCATTTGTCATAGAAACTGTTGCCCAGATCGTAATGATAGGAAATGTTTTTGCGCGATCCTGTTTTGGAATTGTTGTTGCGGTAATGCATGACTTTGCGCAGTTGCGTTTTGATGAAACTAAATTTCAAATTGGCTTCAACATAATCATTTTGCATGACCGCCAATTCCACCAAAGCGGCAGGGTCTTGGCTGGTGATCTCAGACACCATGAAGGCTTCACAGAACCCCATTTTGCCATCAGCCATCATGCGCTTAATGGCGTTATGCGAATGAATGGTCATATCCGCATCAGGGCCTTTTTCCGACCCTTCAAATTGATAATGATTGCCATCTGGCATGGTCAGCCGCAGACGCCCAAAGCGCAATTTACTGACAATTTTAACAAAGGCTTTGGCCCGAAGTGAGTTGGTAATGCTGGCAATCATGATGGTGTATTCCTTTTTATTCTGGGTATTTTTATTCTGGCCTGAGTCCATGGTCGTGACAGAGGCGCGGGTCTTCCGAAAAACTGAACTTTCTTCAGCCATAATTTGACCGCTTCCCAATGGATTGCGATCAGGGGACGCATCGGGAACTGACCTGTTCCCCATATCGCCCCCAGTAAAGATGATGTGGTAAGCGGGTTTATTGCCCCGCGTAATGTTGCGGTTAAAAGCGGCTTGTTATGCGCATGATAATGGATCAACAACCGCATTAACCCTTGCTTTGCATTTAACTTCAGCCGATAGCCCCCCTCCATGGAAAAGAACGGCGAAACATGAAGATGCTTATCAACCTGATGGATGGTCGGCGTGTCATTTTCAATTTGGCCAACATAGGAATGCATATCGCCAAACGTATTCCGGACTTCATAAATCGCCAGCACATCACGCCCTTGGCTGGAGCAAAGATAAACCGAGATCGGGTTAAAACTCACCCCCAGAATGCGGGGGAAGGTCAAGAGCCGCACCCCATCAATTTCGAGGCTTGGGTCAATATCATGGGCGATTTGCCTTGCGTGTTTGGCCAGCGGCATCACCAAGGTTTTGGATTTAAAATTACTGCCGTAATCTTTTTCATGAAACGACAGAAGATTAAACCGATTGACCGAGAAAAATGGCGATTGCTGATCGGCTTGGTCCAATTGGTCCAAGTCAATCCAGATCGAAAGCCCCTGCCGTTCAAGCCGATGCGATGGCGTGCCGTGGCGGACGTGAATGATCGAAGATTGCACAAGGGAACAAGCGGTCATCAGGCCAGTTTTCGCTCCTCATCATCATTGGGCAATGTGGTGTAACCTTGGGTCGGGCTTTGCCATGGGATATCAATGCCTAAGGTTTTTGCCACCGCCACCGCCGAAGTTAATCCATCTTCATGGAAACCATAGCCTGTCCACGCCCCGCAATAATAAAGCCCGTTCTGGCCCTGCAAGGCTTTCAAGGCCTTCTGGCCATCAATGGCTTTTTGATCAAACACAGGGTGGTCATAATGATAGACCCCATGCACCAGATCAGCCTCAGGTTCAATCGTGGGGTTGAGCGTGACCAACAGGGGTTGATCTGTTTTCAGATTTTGCAGTCTGTTCATCCAGTAACTGACACATAATTCGGTTTCGCCCGTTTCAGCCGCCACCGATTTCATGTAACTCCATGATGCCCAAGCCGCTTTGCGTTTTGGCATCAGCCGCGCATCACTATGCAGGATAACGCGATTGGGCTGAAAATCAAACGCGCCCAGAACGGCTTGTTCTTCGGGGCTGGCATCTTTGATCATCGCCAAAGATTGATCGGCATGGGCGGCCAGCACGACTTTATCGTAATAAACCTCACCTTCGCCTTCGATCGTCAGGACAACCCCGCCACCACGCCTTTCAATGCTGGTGATCTGGGTATTGGCGCGGACAGCATCGCCCAAATGGGTGGTGATTTTCTGAACATATTGCCGTGAGCCGCCAGTGACCGTGCGCCATTGCGGGCGTTCAATGAAATTCAACAATTGGTGATTTTCCATAAACTGGATGAAAGACTTTGCCGGAAAAGCCATCATCGTATCAGCAGGGCACGACCATATCGCCGCCGCCATGGGCAATAAATGATCATGGACAAAAGGCATGCCATATTTCTGGCGGGTGATAAATTCGCCCAAGGATTCACCTTTCGGGCCATGGGCAACTTCAGTGGTGGCGGTGCGATAAAACCGCACCAGATCAGAAATCATCGACCAATAACTGGGCTTCAGCAGGTTTTCAGGCTGGGCCAGCAGCCCGCGGATAGACCCTTCATATTCAAGCCGCCCTTGATCCACCGAAATGCCAAAGGACATATCGGTATTTTCGGTCGCCACTTGAAGGTGATCAAACAGCCCCACTAAATTGGGATAATTCAAGGCATTAAAAACAATAAACCCGGTATCAACAGGGATCATCCCATCACGGGTCGGGGCATCAACCGTATGGGAATGCCCCCCAATGCGCTGATCTTTCTCGTAAAGATGGGTTTCATATTGCTGGGAAAGAAGATAGGCACATCCGAGCCCCGAAATGCCAGACCCTAAAACGGCTACACGCATAATAAATTCCTAATTCTATTCCATCATGACATAGGCCAAACCTGCCCCGTGACCAGTCATGTGCCCTTAATTAAACAGAATTAGAGCGAATTAAGCCGAATGATCTGAACACTTATGATGCTGATTTGATCTGAGCAAAGGCGTCAAGCGCTTGTTTGCGGCCATCGGGATGGCTTATCAATGGGTGGGGATAATCCCGTCCTAAAGTCACCCCTGCCCCTAATAAAACCGTCGGCGGGGCATCAAATGGCGCAAAAATTGATTTGTTATCCAACTCCCGCAATTCGGGACACCAGCGCCTTACATAACCTGCCGCGTCAAATTTCGTGCCTTGGGTAATGGGGTTAAACACCCTGAAATAAGGCGAAGCATCAGCCCCGCATCCTGCCACCCATTGCCAGCCTGCGGCATTGCTGGCCAGATCAGCATCGACAAGCGTATCAAAGAACCACGCTTCGCCTTCCTGCCAAGGGATCAACAGATGCTTTGTCAGAAACGATGCCGTGATCATGCGAACGCGATTATGCATCCATCCTGTTTCATATAACTCCCGCATACCAGCATCAATCAAGGGATAGCCTGTCATGCCTTTTTGCCATGCCTGTAAATCTTGGTGATAATCCTGCCGCCATGGGAAATTGGCAAATTCTGGCCTGAGCGGTTGGTCTGGCATATCCGGGAATTGGTCAAGCAACTCATAGGAAAACTCCCGCCAGATGACTTCGGATAAAAACACTTCCAAGCCTTCGGATGGGGCGTAGCCGGAGTGGTCCATCACCGCATGGTAGATCGTCACTGGCGATAATTCACCAAAATGCAAATGCGGAGAAAGCCGCGATGTACCAATCTCTGATGGGTGATCACGGCTGATATGATAATGGCTGGCGGTTTCATCCAGAAATTCTTGCAAGCGATTAAGGGCAGCGGCTTCACCCACGCGCCATGCCTTTTGAAGCCCGCCTGACCAATCTGGCGATTTGGGTAGCAAGTCCAAATCTTCGATACTTAGGCTTTGGGGCGGGGTTGCAGGATAAGGAATGGATTGCGGCCGCGGCAGAACCGCACGAATACCGCCCCGCGCCAAAAGATTGCGTTTGAACGGCGTAAAGACTCGCATCCGATTGCCTGTCTTGGATAAAACATCGCCGGGTTCGATCAAAAACGGGCTGTTGCTGATATGGGTGTGAACATCATGTGATTTCAGATTTTCAGCAATACGATCCAATTGCTGTTTTGACCATGGCTCACCTCTGCGGCTGGTAAAGAGGGCCGTCGCCCCTGTTTCTGCAACAATCTCTGGAATAATTGCCTCTGCATCACCGCGGCGAATAACAAGCCCTGCCCCCAATCGGCTAAGCCCTTGGTTCAGATCGGTTAGGCTGTGGTGCAGCCACCATCGGCTGGCGCCGCCCATGGCCCAGCGGCCGGCGGCGGCATCATCAAGGATATATAAAGGCACCACGGTGGCGCCATTGGCTTCAGCCGCATTGATCGCCGCATGAAGCGCAGGATGATCGCCAATCCGCAAATCTTGGTGAAACCAGCAAATTACTGTTGCCATGATTATCTCTCGTCATGTTGTGATGACTTGAGAATAGGGGTAACGATAGACCTGACAAGCATGACAGAAAATTATTTCTCCACCTTTCGGAAAAAATTGTTTGATCGCTGGGTCAAAAACCGAAAGCCCGCCTGTAAATGCCCCGAAAGATGGCATGATCAGCCGCATCCCATTATGGACAAAACATTTGCCTGAAATTCGTCGGGCGCGGGTTTTGATGCTGACTTTTGGGTGATAATGGCCAGACACTTCACCGGCTGTGATTTCATCTTCGGCCATATGACGAAACCAAAGCGATGCCGTCTGGTGCTCCGCCTTCGCCACCCCTGGCAAAAAGTCAGGCAAATGAGGGTCATGATTGCCGGTGATCCAGATCACATCAATCCCATCGGTCATTGCGTTGATGCGGTCTTGATATGACGCCGCCAATGACGCCGCCAATTCCGCTCGGTGAAAACTATCCCCAAGACAGATCAATTGCCGAGGCTTGTCACGCTTGATGGCAGCATCCAAAGCATCGAGGGTGGCATCGGTATCATAAAGCGGCATCGGCGCGGTTTTCGACAACGCCCTGCCCTTTTCCAGATGAAGGTCAGAGACGACCATCACCCCACCGCCGTCAAATAATGCTGTACCATCGCTGTTCAGGGTCACGTCTTGGCCATTGATCATGACAGAACAAGAGGATTGCCGAGGTGAGTTCTTTGGCGTGCTATTTGGTGGGTGTTTTGGTGTGCTTTTTGGCGGGGTCATAATGCAAGATTTGCCTGTATCGGGGATGAAAAGTCAATCCCATCCATGGCTTCATCGATCAATTCGGCTTCCAATTCAGCCAAGCCATCTTCGACAGCGGAGGCGGTTACGACTTCCCGCCCGACTTCCAACATCAAGGGCATGGCCATGGGCGAGACACGATCCAATTGGCGGAAATCAATTTTGCCATCAAATCGCGCCAAAAGATCCGCCAGCCGCCTGATATCAGTCAATCCTCTGGCGGCGTCATCGCGGGTGGCGCGGATTAAAATATGGTCAGGCTGATGCCGCAACAACACATCATAAATCAGGTCAGAATTCACCGTCATCTGCCGGCCTGTTTTTTCTGCCCCGGGGTGGCGTTTTTCCAACAGCCCCGCGATCGTGGCAACCGTGCGGAAGGACCGTTTCATCATCGCGCTTTCCTGCATCCATTCTTCCAAATCATCCCCCAGCATATCAGGCGACAATAAATCTTGTGGGGTTTCGACAGGATAGAGTGACCATATTGCCAAGGCGTAATCTGTCGCGACAAAGCCAATGGGCTTCAGCCCTTGCCGTTCCATGCGGCGGGTTAACAGCATCCCCAGAGTCTGATGGGCATTGCGGCCTTCAAACCCGTAAATCACGCAAAACTGTTTTTTGCCGCGGGGGAAGGTTTCAACCAGCAATTGGTCAACCCCGGGCAGGCTTGATTTCCAGTCTTGGATCGACAGCCATTGCCGCACCGCATCGGGATAGCGTGACCAGCCTGACCGATCGGCGATCATCTGGCGAATACGTTCCGCCAAATTGGTGGTCAAAGGCAATCGCCCGCCAGCATAAGCCGGCACTTTCGACTCAGCCGCAGATGTAGGGGCAACCTCAACAACCGAGGCTTTCACCCCTAAAAATGCCAAGATACGCCCGGCAAAAATAAACGTATCCCCGGGAATTAAGGATTGCACAAAATATTCTTCGATCTTGCCCAATTTGCCAC
>WTHX01000128.1:0-8915 GCA_011522975.1 Alphaproteobacteria bacterium
GGGATTGGCACGTTAATCCCGACCATGCCAATTTCAATCTGATCCGCGTAAGACCGGGCCGCGTCACCATCACGAGTGAAAATCGCTGTGCCATTGCCATATTCATGATCATTGACCATCTGAACCGCGCTGTCGAAACTATCCGCCCGCACCACACTCAGCACAGGGCCAAAAATCTCTTCTTTATAAATCGTCATATCAGGGGTGACATTGTCAAATAAAGACCCACCAATGAAATAGCCGTTTTCATAGCCTTGCAAGGTAAAGCCCCGGCCATCAACAACCAGATTTGCCCCTTCTTTGACGCCTGTATCAATATAGCCTGAAACTTTGTCCAAATGCTGTTGGGTGATCAATGGGCCCATTTCGGCATCAGGATCATCCCAAGGCCCGACCTTAATAGCCGCAACTTTTGGGGCTAATTTTTCAACCAAACGATCGGCGGTTTCTTGGCCAACTGGCACCGCAACCGAAATCGCCATACAGCGTTCACCCGCTGATCCATAGCCAGCGCCCATCAAGGCATCAACGGCTTGGTCCAAATCAGCATCAGGCATAATCACCATATGGTTTTTGGCCCCGCCCAAGGCTTGCACGCGCTTGCCATGGGCTGTGCCGGTTGAATACACATATTCAGCAATCGGGGTTGAACCCACGAAACTGACGCCTTTGACATCAGGATGGGTCAAAATGGCATCAACAGCATCTTTACCGCCATTGACGATATGCATGACGCCTTTTGGCAAGCCTGCTTCATGCAATAATTTCAACGCCAATTCAGGGGCGGCAGGGTCACGTTCTGAAGGTTTTAAAATAAATGTATTGCCGCAAGCCAAAGCCATGGGGAACATCCACATCGGCACCATGGCCGGGAAGTTAAACGGCGTAATCCCCGCCATCACCCCCAAAGGCTGGCGGTCAGAATAACTGTCAATTGAAGGCCCAACATTGCGGGTATAATCCCCCCGCAAGAGATGCGGGATACCGCAAGCAAATTCCACCACTTCAATGCCGCGGATCACTTCACCACGGGCATCTTCTTTGGTTTTACCGTGCTGACGTGAAATCGCCTCCGCCATGGCATCAAGGTTTTCTTCTAGTAAGGCTTTATAATTAAACATGATCCGCGCACGTTTTAGCGGCGGCATATTGGCCCATGCTGGCAGGGCTTCTTTGGCGGCGGCAACGGCTTGGTGAACAATGGCTTTGCCCGAAAGATGCACCTGGGCTGTTTCTTCACCTGTTGCAGGGTTAAATACAGGCTGCGTGCCCATATCACCGTCAACCAATTCACCATTAATCACATTTTTATAAACAGTCATGCCTGCCTCCAATTGTTCCTTGATATTTGTGGAACAGGATAGGGTATAAATCAACTTGAAATCGTCATCAGACGCCAGTTAATTGTGACCCATCCTTATGAGGTAGAGGCTTTATTAGGCAGAGGCAGAGCAGTGGTGTATTTGATCTGTTCCATAGCAAAAGAAGATGACACATCGGTTAATTTTACTTTGCCAATCAATTTTTTATAAAACGCATCATATTGCGGCATATCGGCGACCACCACCCGAAGAAGATAATCGACATCACCGCTCATCCGATAAAACTCAACCACTTCTGGCATATCAGCCACCGTTTTGGCGAAATTGGCCAGCCAATCGGCGTTATGTTCATTGGTGCGAATGGCTACAAAAACAGATAGGCCTGCGCCGATCTTTTCACCATTGAGCAAAGCCACACGGCGGCGGATCACGCCTTGTTCTTCCAGCCGTTGAATACGCCGCCAACATGGCGTCACCGACAGGCCAACACGGCGGGCAATATCAGCAACCGCCAAGCTGGTGTCTTGCTGTAAAATATTCAAAATGGCGATATCGGTTTGATCAATAGTCAGCATCTTGATGTCCTTCCTATTCATCTGGCCAACCCTTCTGGTCAGCCAAAAAGAAGCGCATATTTATTTTAATTCGAAAGTTTTTATAAAATATTATTCTAAATAGTAGCATTTTTTAAACTGCTGTAAGAATTATTTTTCTTAATTGGACATAAATCCGTAAAATCCATCCTCATGACTGCCATGTCGCGCAAAAGCATGGTTCCAAAATCGGCGGCGGGATAAGGCTTGCAGGGCTTCGCGCCTTGCCATTGCTGTCAATGCGGTTTGATGATGGTGATAACGATATTGCCAATCCTGATAGCGGCGATCAATGCGGCGGGTAAAAGCAGGGTCTGCCGTCACACTGCCAGTGGTGAGATGCAATTGATAGGAAGCGGATTGCACCAAAGGTGCCGCGCCCCCAACTGCCCCCAATACTTCAAGCGCATGGAAGACATCTTGCCCTGCACCATGGTCAAAACCTGGCGATAAATCCCGCCTGACCATCGGGTGAAATGACCCCGGCCAATGCCCAAAAAACCGCGGGGTAATGACGTTTGACGCCAACCCCTTTGTCGTGCCTGCCTTATCACTCTTGCCTAAAACCATCAAACAATGGCCATCTGATTTCAGGACAGATGTCACGGCGAAACTGGCCCCATGTTGTTTGGCTTGTGGCCATAATTGCGACAGATAAGATGGCGACCATGTGTCATCAGCATCCAGAAATGCCAAGAAACGCCCCTTTGATTGAGCAATCCCTCGATTGCGGGTAGACCCTGGCCCTGTGCCAATCCCAACAGGGGGGATCAGACAAAGCTTCATTTCAGGCGGTAGTAATGATCGGGCGAAGCCATAATCTT
Source organism: Alphaproteobacteria bacterium (assembly GCA_011522975.1). GTDB lineage: Bacteria > Pseudomonadota > Alphaproteobacteria > Puniceispirillales > UBA1172 > JAGWAQ01. The sequence continues at coordinate 2,740 of WTHX01000128.1, forward strand.
GATAATCATCGGCGACAAGCATCACTTCGATCTGGTGAGGGTGCAACTGTGGCGAAATCTTTTGCGCTGATGACGCCGCCCCGCTTTCAGGCATGAAAATATCTTGCTGGGCAATACTAGCCAAGGCCCGCGGCAAAACAGCAACAGCATTAAACAGAGGAATAATAATGCTGATCTGGATGGTCATTATCTTGCCTTATCATTGATGATCACACGCTGCCTTCAGATAGTATTGGCCTAAGCGATATCTTCAAGATAGGCGCATGATGCGGATTTCAACCAAACGGATCAGGGTTAGGTCTTTTGCGCTTCAGGGTGATCCCGATGTTCCCACAAACCAACCCTCTGGACAGGGTCACAGATCAACTCATCTGTTAATAATTTATTTAGAAATAACATTTTCGTGAATTTGCATAAAAAAGCCATTTTTTCGCCATTCGTTAACTAAATTTTAACCTTTATATGCGATTGTAACCCTATTGATCCTCCCCAACTGCACCACCTTTTTTAAAGGTGGTGCTTTTTTTTATGGGTCTGTCTATAGTGTCGCCATGACTACAGATACCGCATCACCCCCTATGATTTTAACCCCAGAAGGCTGGCATGACGTCCATCTTCTGGATAGTGGCCATGGCCGCAAATTAGAACAGGTGGGGCCATACCGGTTTATCAGACCTGAAATGCAAGCTATTTGGCCACCAGCCTTGGATGAAACAGAATGGCAAAAAGCAGATGGTGAATTTATCGCCAGCGCGGCCAATAAATCGTCAGATGAAGACGGCGGGAAGTGGAAACTGTCCCCCAATCTGCCACCACAATGGCCGGTGCAATATGATGGTATAGGTTTCATGGCCATGCCAACACCGTTTCGGCATTTGGGGTTTTTCCCGGAACAATCGGCGCATTGGCAATGGTGCGCTGAACGTTGCCGTGATTTCAGCCGCCAGCACGGCCGCCCGCCCAAAGTCTTAAATCTTTTTGGATATACAGGTGTTGCCAGCCTCCACGCCGCCTATAATGGCGCTGAAGTCACCCATGTTGACTCCTCAAAAAAAGCCATCGCCCAAGCCTTTGAAAATCGCAAGCAAGCACGGCTTGATGATGCACCAATCCGTTTTATCACCGAAGATGCCCGCAGTTTTGTCAAACGTGAGATGCGGCGCGAACGGTTTTATGATGGCGTTATTCTCGATCCCCCTAAATATGGCCGCGGCGTCAAAGGTGAGGTTTGGCGTATGGAAGAAGACATCAGCCCTTTATTGGCTGATATCGCGTCTATTCTTTCCGATGAAGCCTGTTTTGTTGTCTTGACGTCATACGCCATCCGCAGCAGTTTTTTGAGCCTGCATCATTTGATGGCGCATCACATGGCTGATCGCATGGGCAATAGTGGCGGCAATGTTACCTCAGGTGAATTGGCAGTTAAAGAAACCAACCCAAGACATTTTCGCATTGGTCAGGCTATTTTCGCGCGCTGGCAAGGCTAATTTCTGCCCTTTACGCTTCAGGCTGATGGCGGCGGTATTCGTAAAGCGCAATCCCTGTGGCAACAGCAAGATTAAGCGAGTCTGACCGCCCTAACATGGGCATCTTGATCAATTGATTGGCGCAGTTCATCAGATTATCCGTCAAGCCTGCCTGTTCATTCCCCATCAGAAGGATCATCGGGCCTTGCCAATCTGGGCTGCGGTAATCAACCGAAGCGGGCAACGCCGTGCCTATAATTTGCCCCTGATAATCCATGGCATGGGCGATAAATTCAGCCTCGGTCATCGCCACAACAGGGACATTAAAAACAGCCCCCATTGACGCCCGAACCGCTTCAACCGAATAGGCATCACAACATTCCCCGATTAAAACCACGCCTTCGGCTTGGGCGGCATCGGCGGTGCGCAGGATCGTGCCAAGATTGCCCGGGTCACGAACACGGTCAAGGGCCAGCCAGCATCCAGCCGGATTTGTGCCTGCCAGATTTGTGCCGGCCAGATTTGTGCTTAATTGCGCTGAAAACACATTTTCGGGATCAGCCCAACGTTCTGAAAAACTGGCTAAGACCATCTGGGGGTTATCTTTACGGCTGATTTTAGCCAAAACCGCATCGCTGACCATGATGATGTCCGTGCCATCTGCTTCGGCTTGTTTGATCAGCCGCCGCACCATGGCATCATCCTCACGGCCCTCCAAAAAGACCAGATGTTGTGCCACCCAGCCCAATTCAAAGGCTTCGGTGACAATCCGCATGCCTTCTGCCAAAAAAAGCCCCGCTGCTTTGCGGCGTTTGCGATCATGCAAGGCACGCAAAGATTTAATCACAGGATTGGTCAGGCTATTGATATGGCGCATGGATTTTCTCTAAATCGGCTTATTCCTAGGCTGACTTTACCTAAAATGAGAGGATCATCCTAGTCATGACGCATCAAAACATCGTGCTTTATGAAGAAAATGTAAATTTTCCTAATTTCACTGACTTTTTTGCTGGAAGCGGTCAATATTTTCGTTATATCGTCATTTTAGGATGACACGTGGTCTTCAGACTCGTTTTGTGGAGTGTTCAATGGACGATAATCGCATCAAAGTTTTGCTGTCATCGGGCAATGAAAATGAAATTTTTAAAGTTGGCTTTCTATTGGTCAATAATTTTTCAATGCTGGCGTTTTCTTCTGCCATTGAACCGCTGAGATCAGCAAACCGCATGAGTGACCGCAATCTCTTTGAATGGATCATCGCGTCTGAAAATGGTGAGAGCGTCATGGCCAGTAATGGCGTTGAGGTCGCCGCCAATGGTGATCTTGAAGACTTGGCCTCATGCCGGATGGTGTTTGCTTGCGGCGGGTTGGATGTGCAAAAACACGCCACCAAAGAAGTCATCAATGCCCTGAGACTGGTGGAACGCCGAGGGGCGGCCATCGGGGCGATTTGCACCGGCACCTACCTTCTGGCCTTAGCGGGACTATTGAAAGACCGCCGCTGTACGATCCATTGGGAAAACCACGATGGGCTGATCGAAGAATTCCCTGATCTTGAAGTCACGGCTGACCTGTTTGAAATTGATGGTGATCGCGTCACCTGTTCTGGCGGCACCGCTTCGCTTGATATGATGCTGCATTTGATTGCCCAGGCCCATGGCAACAGCCTTGCCACTTCTGTGTCCGAACAATTTATCCATGACCGTATCCGTGATTCCCATGACCGCCAGCGCATGGAGTTGCGCTCACGTCTTGGGGTCAGCCATCCGAAATTATTATCGGTTGTGGCTGAAATGGAAGCCAATTTGGAAGACCCGCTGCCGCAAACAGAGATTGCCCGCCGCACCGCGCTTTCAACACGACAACTGGAACGTTTGTTTAGAAAATATCTGCACACCACGCCGACGCGCTATTATTTGAACCTTCGTATCGCAAGGGCACGGCATTTGTTGCGCCAGACCAGCATGTCGATACTGTCGGTTGCTTTGGCTTGTGGGTTTGTTTCGGCATCCCATTTTTCAAAATGCTACCGCGAAACCTATGGCCGCACCCCAAGGGCTGAACGCGCGGTTGATTAACCTGACACGATTACCCTTTAGCCGCGTTTTGCGCTGACGTCATAATGGCGGTGACCATCGACGCCAGCCCGTTTTTGCGGGTTGGGGAGAGATGTTCATCTAGGCCAATTTCATGCAAAAAATCAGGCGGCGTAGCGATAATATCCTCTGGTGTCTGGCCGGAATAAACTCGCATCATCACCGCGATCAACCCTTGGACAATCGCCGCGTCAGAGCCGGCGTAAAACGTCATATGGGGCGCGTCATATTCAGCGGCAAAATGCACAACCGACTGACAACCACGCAATCTGTTTTCCTCGGTTTTATAATCATCATCAAGGGCCGGCAGACGGCGACCAAGATCAATCAGATGCTGGTAACGGTCTTCCCAATCATCAAAGAATGCAAATTCAGCAACAATATCCTCGGCCTGTTCAGCAACGCCCATGACACCCTCTTTTGTTTACAATTATGATTTAGGCCGTGTTGCGGGTTTTGCCAAGCATATCGAGCAAATCAATCGCCGCATCAGCGATCATTGTCCCTGAAGGGAACACCGCCCCAACCCCATGGCTTTCCAGAATTGGAATATCCCCCGGCGGGATAATGCCGCCAACGATCACTTCAATGTCACTGCCGCCAGCCTCTTTTAATTCTGATTTCAACATTGGCACTTGCGAAAGATGCCCCGCCGCCAATGACGACAGGCCAATGACATCAACCTCATGCATCATGGCCAATTGCGCGGCTTCTTGCGGAGTTTGAAACAACGGGCCTGTCACCACGTCAAACCCGATATCAGCAAAAGCAGAAGCCACCACTTTTTGCCCGCGGTCATGGCCGTCTTGACCAATTTTTGCCACCAGAATACGTGGCGGGCGACCTTTTTGTTCCATAAAGCCCGCGATCCGATCGGCGATCAACTCAAGGTCTTCAAGCCCGGCCATTTCAGCCTTCCAAACACCGCGTACCCCGCGCGTTTCTGCAATATGGCGATTAAAGACCCGTTCCATCGCATCCGACATTTCACCGACCGTCGCCCCTGCCCGCGCCGCTTGGACTGCCGCATCCAAAAGATTGCGCCCGCCCATCGCCGCATCGGATAAATGCCCCAATAAAGTTTCAACTTCATGGCCGTTACGGTCTTTTTTCAATTGCGCCAATTTGGCTTTTTGCTGGGCCAGCACCTCAGCATTATCGATCCGAAGAATTTCAACTTCTTCTTGGCCTTCTTGCACGTCAGGCTGGAAAATATTAACGCCAATAATGCGGCGTTTACCGCTGTCGATCTGGGCTTGGATGCGGGTGGCGGACTCTTCAATCCGCTGTTTCGGCAAGCCTGTCTGGATGGCTTTTGCCATTCCGCCCAAAGCGTCAACTTCAGCGATATGTGATTTGGCACGGGTGATCAAATCTTGGGTCAGGCTTTCGACTGCCCCTGACCCACCCCAAGGGTCAATGACATGGGCGGCGCCCGCCTCATGGACCAAATGCAATTGCGTGTTGCGGGCAATCCGCGCGGAATAATCGGTTGGCAATCCCAAGGCTTCGTCAAGGGCATTGGTATGCAAAGATTGCGTTTGCCCACCAACGGCGGCGCTGGCCTCAATCAAAGTGCGGGTGATATTGTTGTAAACGTCATTCGCCGCCAAAGACCAGCCTGAGGTTTGACAATGCGTCCTTAGCATCAAGGCTTTCGGATCGGTTAAGCCAAACTCCTTTTGCAACAATTCAGCCCATAATGCCCGCGCCGCCCGCAGTTTTGACACTTCGATCAAATACGGCATGCCAATGGCGAAAAAGAACGACAGCCGCGGCACAAAAACATTAGGATCAAGCCCGGCTTCGATGCCGGTGCGGATATATTCAACCCCATCAGCAAGCGTATAGGCCAATTCCAGATCAGCCGTCGCCCCTGCTTCTTGCATATGATAGCCGGAGATTGAAATCGAATTAAACTTCGGCATATGTTGTGACGTATAGGCGAAAATATCCGAAACAATCCGCAAAGATGGCCGTGGCGGATAGATATAGGTGTTGCGCACCATAAATTCTTTTAAAATGTCGTTCTGAATTGTGCCGGATAGTTTTTCAGGCAAAACCCCTTGTTCTTCCGCCGCCGCGATGTAAAGCGCCATAATTGGTAAAACCGCGCCATTCATGGTCATGGAAACGCTCATCCGATCCAGGGGGATGCCTTGGAACAACTGGCGCATATCAAGGATTGAATCAATCGCAACCCCCGCCATGCCAACATCACCTGAAACCCGGGGATTGTCGCTGTCATAACCGCGGTGTGTCGCCAGATCAAAAGCAACCGAAAGCCCCATCTGGCCGGCGGCAAGGTTACGGCGATAAAAAGCATTTGACTCAGACGCAGTGGAAAACCCAGCATATTGGCGGATTGTCCATGGGCGGGAGGCATACATGGTCGGATAAGGCCCGCGAATAAACGGCGCCACCCCGGGCAAGCCTGCGCTATTGGCGTCTTGATCAGCGGCGGGATAATGGCTCGCCATATCAAACCCTTCTGGGACGGCGAAATGATTTGTTTTGGGGGCGGGCAAGCCTTCAAGACCCTGACCATTGGCATTCAGGTCAGCCCAATTCAACGTCGAGAAATCAGGAATTCTACTCATTGTGACCCCCTTGG
>WTHX01000128.1:9015-11578 GCA_011522975.1 Alphaproteobacteria bacterium
GGCGGATTGGGTTTTTGAAGATTCTTCAGGCAAGCCGATATCCAACAATAAGCAGCGTAAGGACTGGCCCTTGAACCGCCCGTATAAATCTTCCCATATTTGGGTGCTGCGCTTATACCCGCCTCGGGGTCCAAACACGCCTTCAACCACAGGCGAAAATTCAGCCCCTTTTAAAGGATGAAGCGTTGTCCCAAGGCTGGCCACTTCCCCTTTATTCAGACGTGATTGCCTTGCATCAGAGGCTTGATCAGCCCAAGCGGTGATCAGGCCTTGACCCCATGCCGCAACAATCCCACCAGCAGATTCAATGTCTTGGAATAAGCCCCAAGATTTTTCAGCCAATTCAGCCGCCAAGCCATCCATAAAATATGACCCTTGTGCCGGATCAGCAACCTGCCCCAACTGGCTTTCATCCGCCAAGAGGTGATGCATATTGCGGGCAATCCGGCGGCCTTGATTGGTTGACCCTGTCAGCCAGTCATGGGGCATGGCGGTGATATGGCCAAATCCAGACAAAGACGCCGCCAGCATCGCCGTGCCATTGCGCAGGATATTGGTATCTGTATCCAATCGGCTTAACATTCGCTCAGCGGTATAGCCATGGCATTGGTTGGACAGGCTTGAAAGCAAGGATTTATCGACATCCATCGCCGCCAATAACTTGATCATAACCGCTTTAAATGCGCGGGCTTTCGCCAAGCCTTGATAAAGATCAGCATCAAACACCAACCCAAAACGCATCGCGCCTACCATAGCATCAAGATCAATGCCTTGGGTTTCGGCGGCGCGCAAAACCATCACCGTTTCAGCCATAGTGGCGGCGATTTGCTGGGCCGGGGTCAGTCCCATATTATGCCATTTCATCCCGCCAATACTGACGACAGAAAGATGGGGCCAATCACCAGCGATATCCATCACCGCCTTTAAATCATGGCCATAAGCATCCGCATCAAATTCAGCCTTGGCCAGCACCATGGATGCCAAAGCATCAACCCCGATCGCGCCTTTGGCATTATCAGGGGCAATGTTATGATCACGCCATAAACCTGCCAAGATATTGGCGGCAGCAACCCCATCTTGTGGGGCGTTTAATTCAACAGAAATTGCATCCAGATAAACGCCATTCATCGCATGCGGGATCAGCGATAAATCTTGATCTGCCGTCAGAATTATCCCGCTGGCGCCGCCTTCTAACTCATCTAAAATAGATCGGTTTAATTGGCTTGGGTCATTTGAAGGTTCAACATATTGAACCATATTCCAGCCTTGGGCCGATTGCGCCGAAACTGTATCAGACAGCGCATCTTGCCTGTCGTCAGCCAAATATAAAGGCGGGATGGTGATCCCATCTTCGGTGGTGCGGTTAAGCCGCGATAAATCATCAGCCTTCAAGGCTTTTAACGCCAAATCTTTCCAGACTTCGCGCGGATCGTCACCATAGGTTTTGGATGTCATTGTCATGTATTATCTCCACCCTTGTTTTACCCGATTGCATCAACGCAAAGCAAGGGCAGGGAAAAATAACATTACCATTCATGATATCGGCATTCACCGTGATTGCTTTGACGTGTTATAACTGGCAGTCTTTTATGAATAGGGTTCATCATGACAATGCCAATTTCACCATCTGATCACCGCCCAATGATGCCAACTGCTGATTTTGCGGTTTTTGCGGTGGTGGCGTTCTTATTGGCGTTACGGCTGGTGATCATCGCCATCTCGCCCTTGGGGTTGGATGTTGAAGAAGCCCAATACTGGCAATGGAGCACGACACCTGATTTAGGCTATTTCACCAAACCGCCGATGATCGCTTGGCTGATTGGCCTGTCCACCTCACTTTTCGGGTCCCATGAATTTGGCGTCCGCGCCTTTGCTCCTATCATACAAGCGGTGACCGCCATTATTATGGTCTTGATTGGCCGCAACATGGGCGGGGCATCAGTGGGACGATGGACAGCAGTGATTTGGATCAGCCTGCCTGTCACCGCTATCGGCGGGTTTATCATTTCCACCGACAGCCCCATGATCATGTTTCTGCTGATGGCCATGGTGCTGTTGTCACCTATGGCAAAAGGCCAATCCATTTCAATTCAATCCGCCTTTATCGCAGGCTTGATGCTGGGGGGGGCGATGATGGCAAAATATGCCGCGGTCTATTTTCTGGTTGGGCTGGGGATTTGGTGGTTGTGGCAAGGCCGGCATATCAAGCCTGTCGATGGCGCGTCATCACAAGCCCGAAAAACCCCCATCAAAATCTTTGTATTTACACTTGGGGCAATCGCCATCCTTGCGCCCAATCTGGTGTGGAATTTAAACAATGGCTTTGTGACAGTTGGCCATTTGGGGGATAATGCCAATCTTGATGAAACGGTTTTATCCGTCAGGCGAAGCCTTGAATTTATCATCAGCCAAATGGGGGTTGTTGGCCCTGTGATCGCAGGGCTTGCCGTAATCGCGATATGGCGGATGAGGGACAATCCCACGGCGCGGTTTTGGATCGCCCTCGGTATCCCTGCCTTGGTGGTGGTGACCGCGCAATCGTTTAGGGCAGATGCCAATGCCA
>WTHX01000108.1:0-27825 GCA_011522975.1 Alphaproteobacteria bacterium
GGTTGCGTCTTTTTGGGCTGAGTTGATCCACCACAAGTAATCATTTTGTTGATAGCGTGGGCGGCGATCATACGCCTCTCTAAGCCCGTGTTGATTGAGCGCGTCCAAGACATATGTTGGCATGGGTTGTTTCGGGCGTTTAAGCGTCATTATTGCCTCCATTTTTAACATTAACCTAAAAAAGTTAACACCTCGTTAACCGCCCCATCTTTCCCAATTAAATTTTCCTGTAATTGATCTGGGTCAAAAACTTCCTCCCACGCTTCAGGTAAGATTTGAGTCGAAGGCAGATGGCCAATAAGGGCCGCAAAAGGGGGCCCAATAAAGGGGGTAATGACATGAAAAATATCTTGCTGGCAACGGATTTAGGGCCGAATTCTGATCGTGCGATGGAACGCGCGCTGAAACTCGCAAAAGAACAAAGATCAACGCTCCATGTTGTACATGTCGCGGCGGCGCCTTCGCGGTCCAATCGTCAAAAAGACACGTCTGATGATTTAAAAGATATTGAAACCTTCATCCAAGCCTCTCTCGACAATTACAAAGATACCAAGGATATCAAAACAAACGTCATCGTCAAACAGGGCGGTGAGGTGTTTTTTGAAATTCTTGAAGCCGCCTATGCCAATAAAGCCGAGTTGATTGTCATCGGCACCCATGGCAAAGAACGGTTCCGTGATCTGTTTGTTGGCACCACCATTGAACGCCTGATCCGCAAGGGGATTATCCCTGTTTTGATGGTGAAAGATAAGCCTGTGGGATCATATAAAAACATTCTGAATGCCATTGATTTTGCCACCTGCTCACGGGGCGCGATGCGGCTTGCCATGGGATTGGCGCCGAAAGCATCTTTCACTGTTGGTCATGTGGTGATCTTGCCCACCGTGACAATCTCTGCCCATGGCGCATCGGCGTTTGTCCATGAATATGTTCAGGAATCCGCCGAAAAATCAGCACGGCAACATATGAAAGCCTTTTTGAAAACCGAAGCGACGTATCTTGCCAAAAACCATGGCGGCAAAGAAGCGCAAATCTCCGGCAAGTTTCTGGATGGCGGCGTGGCCTCATCGCTTTCCAAATCGGCCAAAAATATAAAGGCTGATCTGATCACGATCGGCACCCATAGCCAGCCTGAGTTTACGTCCAAACTTGGTGGCACGGCAGGGGATGTTCTGGCGAAACCGCCTTGCGATGTTTTGGTGACAACCGAGTTGATGCAGCAGTAATGACGACGTGCTGGGCTTTTGGGGTTTTGATGCATGCAGGATAATTCCCCCGCCCTGTGGCAAACGCTGTTGCCTGATAAATCCAACGATGCCCATCACTATGACCCCCATAAATATAATTACGGCCATGCGGTGATTTACAGCGCGCCAGTGCTGACCGGGGCAACGCGATTGGCGGCGGCGGCGGCATCCCGCATTGGGGCAGGGCTTGTGACCGTGCTGACCAATCAAGACAATGCGGGGGTTTTCCGCACAAGTTTGCCAGCCCATATTATGGTGCGTGATGATCTTAATTGGGATGACCCCCGCATCACCGCCAAACTATACGGCAGTGGCGGGTTGTCGGCTCCGCCAGTGTTTGATGCCAATATCCCCATTGTTTTGGATGCTGATGCGCTGATTGGCTTACCATCAAAACTATCCCCGCATTACATTCTGACCCCCCATGAAGGTGAATTTGAACGTGCTTTTCCTGATTTGCATGGGGGGCGGGTTGATCGGGCCATGCAAGCGGCGGCCAAGATCAATGCCCATGTTGTTTTAAAAGGGCCAGCAACGGTGATCGCATCGCCTGATGGCCGGTGTGCGGTTAACCGCCATGCGTCGGCTGATCTGGCGACAGCAGGGACAGGTGATGTGCTGGCAGGGATAATCGCAGGGTTGGCCGCGCAACATATGCCTTTATTTGAAGCCTGCTGTGCGGCGGTGTGGATTCATGGCGATGGCGGCTTGCGGGTTGGGGCTGGGCTGGTGGCCAGTGACCTGCCTGATGTCATCCCCGCTGTGCTGAAGGCATTGAAGGAGAGGTGATGGCGCGATGAAGATGAATTTTTGATTGAAACGTCAACACGAAAATATTTATTGTTTTCATTACCTTGAACTTCACCACTGGTCTGCATAGATACAAGTCATGCTCATATTAATCACGATATTGGCTGGCTTAATGCTCTTGTTTATAGGGGGGCATTATTTGGTTCAGCATGCGGTGTTACTGGCCGAAAAACTAGGGCTATCGCCGCTTGTCATCAGCATAACGATTGTTGCCTTTGGCACATCCGCCCCTGAATTGGTGGTGTCGGTTGATGCCGTGCTGAATGATTATGATGATCTGGTCTTGGGCAATATCATCGGCAGCAATATCGCCAATATGATGCTGGTCTTGCCGGTGGCGGCCATTATCTTTCCCCTGACCGTGTCCAAAAAAATTGTCTGGCGGGAAGGCGGGGTGATGATCGGCGCAACAGCGCTGTTTGCTGGCCTTTGTTTGATGGGGCAAATGTCCATCTTGGCGGGGGTGGTTTTATTATCGGTATTGCTCGGCTTTATCCTCTTTAGCATTTATAATTCTGATCAATCCCCCCATGACATTGAAGATCAAGACAAGCCCTCATCCTCCGGCATTAAAGACGGGGTGATGATCATCTTGTCTTTGCTGGCATTGGCTTTCGGCTCACGTTTGTTTGTCGAAGGTGCGGTTGACCTGAGCCGTCTATTGGGCGTGTCAGAAGCGGTGATCGGCCTGACCGTGGTGGCGGTGGGGACAGCGGCACCTGAATTGATCACCGTTGCCATCGCCGCGTGGCAAAAGCAAACCGATGTGGTGATTGGCAATATCTTGGGCAGCAATGTTTTCAATCTCTTGGCGATTGGCGGGGTGGCGGCATTGGTGGCGCCGATTTCTGTTGATGATCATTTCATCACCGTTGATTTGCCATTGCTGGTGATGATCAGCATGGCGCTGGTGGTCTTGGCGTTGATCTTGCCGCGTATTGGCCGCCGAAGCGGATTGGTCTTATTGGCGGGATACGCCGCCTACACCGCTTTTTTGTTTTAAGGCCAAATAAAGCGCGGCTCTGGATTTTTGCCTGTCCCCGCGCTAGATTATAATTATTCTAGTTTTCTAAGACCGATAGCGTTTATATTTTGACCCATTCTTTTGATATTTGAGGATTTGCCATGCTTGTTGTCATTTCTCCTGCCAAGAAAATTGATATGTCGGCTGTTGATCTGCCGCCGTCCTTATCACTGACAACCCCTGATTTTGGGGATGATGCCCGAAAGCTGGCACAATCTGCTGGCGCGTTGGAGGCGGATGGTTTGATGAAATTGATGGGGATTTCTGAAAATCTGGCGGCGTTGAATATGGAGCGTTTCACCCATTTCGGGTCGCAAGAAACAAAAGCCGCTGTTTTGGCTTTTGCAGGTGATACCTATCAAGGTTTAGAGGCCGCAACATTGGATGAACCTGAACTGGCATGGGCGCAGAATCATTTGCGGATTCTGTCAGGGCTGTATGGCGTGCTGCGCCCCCTTGATGAAATGGAACCTTATCGCCTTGAGATGGGCAGCCGTTTGAAAACAGATCGCGGCGCCAATCTTTATGCTTATTGGGGGGCGCGTCTGGCGCAAGCCTTAAACGAACAAGGCCAAGCCATTGATGCAGAAGCCTTGGTCAATTGCGCCTCACAAGAATATTTTGGTGCGGTGGATCAATCGGCGCTTGACCTGCCGGTGATCACCCCTGTCTTTAAAGACCGCAAAGCAGGCAAAGCCCGTATCGTCAGTTTCTATGCCAAGAAAGCACGTGGGGCGATGGCCCGCTATATCATCCAGCATCAGGTGAAATCGGCAGAAGACCTGAAAGGCTTTAACACTGGCGGCTATGCGTTTCAGCCTGATGAATCCGATGCCGCGAATATGGTGTTTACCCGCGATGACCCGAACGCCTAAAGGCGGGCTTGCCTAAGCCAATCCAAACTGTCTTGGGTATGGCCATCTGGCCTGTATTCAGCCCCCAATGGGTTTTGATAGCCTAAGTCAGTGATGGTTTTGAACACAGCGTTATAATCCAATGCCCCTTGATTATGCGGGCTTAGGTCAGGCGCGCCACGATCAGGCACGCTGGCAAATTGAATATGGGCAATTAGCGGCATATGGGTTTTTAATAGGCCCAGCACATCGCCCCCCATCTTGCCGATATGATAGCAATCAAACATCAGTTTGACATTATCCGCCGCCACGGTGTTGATGATCAGAGCCACCTGTTCAACAGAATTCAGGGCATAATCAGGCAGATCAATCGTATTGATCGGCTCAATCATAAACGTCAGATCAGGGGCTTTCGCCGCCGCGTACTGCAAATTTTCAATCATCACATTTTGGGATTGGGGATCACGGCAATTGCCCGCCATCACATGGATATGGGGGCAGTCAATGGCGCGGGCATAATCAATCGCTTGATCAATGGCGGCGCGGGCATGGGTAATGTGGTCGGGCAGGGCAGAAAGGCCAAACTCCCCTTTTTCGGCATCACCGCGGGCAGTGTTAATCCCCAGCATCCGAAGGCCAGTTTCATCTAGCGCGGATTTGATCACGTCACTTGCATGGTCATAAGGCCAATGGCATTCCACCGCATCAAATCCGGCGTTATGGGCGGCGTGGATCGCATCAGGCAAGTCATATTCGGTAAACAGCAAGCCTAGATTGGCAGAAAACCTAATCACGCGTCCCAATCCACATTGAATTGATCGACCACGGCTTTGACTTCTGCTTCAGTCAGCATTTGGGGGGAAAGGCCGCGGGTCAGCATGGCCAATCGGGCGGTGTCTTCCAATTCTTCAATGGCGTTGCACGCCGCTTCAATATCTTTGCCCGCAACAACAGGGCCATGATTGGCCAGCATGACAGCCGACCGTTTGCCTGCCAGACCGCGCACCGCTTCCCCCATGGCGGGGTCTCCAGGTAAAAAGAATGGCAATAACTTGACCTTGCCCAATTTCATGATGCCGTAAGGCGTTAATGGCGGCAGAAAATTATCCGCATCAGCATCAGGCATCATCGACAGTGCCACCGCATGGCATGAATGCAGATGCACCACCGCACCTGCAGAAGAACGCGTGTCATAAAACGCTGTATGGAGGGGCATTTCCTTGGTGGGGGCATCACCATCAATATGCTGGCCATTGGCGTCAAATCGGCTAAGCCGTCCCGGGTCTAGCCGCCCGAAAGACGTGCCTGTGGGGGAGACCAAAAGACCGCCATCTTCGGTGCGGGCAGAAATATTGCCTGTGCTGCCGCCAGTTAACCCGCGGTCAAACATGGATTTTGCCAATAGACATATCATCTCGCGCAATTGGCTTTCGGTCATCTTAGGCATCCTTTATGGCGTTAACGCATCGGTGAAAAAATCATCCTGACCAAAATTGCCAGATTTCAACGCCAGTTGGAAGGGCTGGCCTTGTTTTTCAGCATAAACCCATGGCACGCCCGGGGTGATCTCAGGGCCAATGGTAACAGATGTAATCCCCAAGGCTTGCGCCACCGCCCCTGATGTTTCGCCACCCGCCACAACAAATCGCCTGTACCCTAAGTCAAATGCTGTTTTGGCCAATTGTGCCATGGCGTTTTCCACCATTGCCCCTGCTTGGGCAGTGCCGAATTGATCTTGCGCTTCTTGCACATCTTTAGGTTCTGCTGTGGCGTAGATCATTGGTGTCGTGGTCATGTCTTGGGATTTGAGCCATGCGATGGCTTGATCAACGCCATCATTGATTAAGTCTTGCGGCGATAATTGATAAGATGGATGGTCAGGCTTGAACGCCGCCACTTGCTGGCGTGTCATGGCTGAACAACTGCCTGATAACACAATCGCGGCATCATCAGTTTCGGGGATAACCATTTGCGGCGCATCTTCAGCCAAAATACCATCCGCTTTGTAAAGATCGGGCAGGGGCATGGCCAAGGCTGAACCGCCTGTGATCAAGGGCATATCACGGCAAGCTTCAGCGATAATGTTTAGGTCTTGGTCCGCCACCGCATCAACAATCACATGGGCGACGCCTTCTTTTTCAAGGGCATGCAATTGCTCCTGCAAGGCCTCAACCCCTTTGGCCACCGTCAGGCGATTGGCCAAGCCAACAGATGTGGTGACTTGCGCCTCTAAAAGCCGCATCAGGTTGCTGTCCCGCATTGGCGTCAGCGGATGATCTTTCATCGGGCTTTCATGCAATAAGTCTTCGCCAACAAATAAATTGCCCATAAAGATCGACCTTCCATTTTCTGGAAAAGCAGGGCAATAAATTGTTTGCGTGGTCTTCAACGCCGCCATTAAGGCTTCGGCAACTGGGCCGATATTGCCTTGGTTGGTGCTGTCAAAGGTTGAACAATATTTCCAATAAAACCGTTCTGCCCCGGCTTGTTTGAGCCAATGGAACGCTGCCATACAATCTTGGATGGCGTCATCAACAGGGCTGGTGCGGCATTTCAAAGCGATGACTTCAATGGGGGCAGTATTTTTCGGCGGTGTTTCAGGAATGCCCAAACGGAGTGAGACTTGAACACCGCTTCGGGCCAATAACCCGGCCAGATCACTGGCGCCGGTAAAGTCATCCGCGATACAGCCCAAAATCGTCATGATGTGGTCTTTCGGAAGAACTGATCAGGTTTGCCATCTTGCCGCTGCATTTCAGCCTCCCCACGGCTGACGAGATGGATCAAATGGGCGCGGGCCTCACCGGACGCGAAATAAAGCGAATGGGGGTCAAATTTACGGCCGAATAAAACCGCCATAGCATCATTGGTTGTCATTGGCGATTGGTCCAGCGCAACTCTCAACAGCCCCAGTCGTTCATGGTGGTGATCAATCAGGCTTGCCGCACGCTTGCCACCATGACTAAACGGCCAATCATGCCCTGGGAAGACCTGAACCTCATCTGCCAGATGCTGCATATCTTCGAGATAGGTGAAATATTGTGCCAGCCGATCATAATCAATATTGCTGATATCGGCTGAAATATTGGGCGAAATTCGTGGCAGAAGAAAATCAATGGCGATATAAAGCCCGCGGTCATGATCCATAAAAGACAGGTGGTCATGGGAATGGCCATGGTCATTTCGGATCTGCCAGACCCCATGACGTGAGGTGATGGTATCCCCCGCACCGATCAGATTAAATTCGGGCAAAGCAGGGACCATTTGGCGAAACCGACTGCCGCCTTGACGGACCTGTTCAATATCATCTTCAGGAAGCCCATAACTGGTGTAGGCATTGGCCATAATGGCTGAAAAGTCATCTTCCGGCAGGTTGAACAGCCAGTCGATCTGGCTCAATTCCCCTTCACTGGTAAAGACAGGGGCCTGAGTTTGATCCTGCAGCCAAGCTGCGCTGCCAAGGTGGTCAACATGATGGTGGCTGATGATAATTTGGCAAACAGGTTGATGCGCCAAAGGCCCCGCCAGTAAAACCGCCCATTGATCACGCGTCACCTGATCGCCTAGCCCCGCATCAATCAACACCCAGCCATTAGCCGTGTCGATCATATATAAATTGATATGGTTCAGCCGAAACGGCAGGTCAAATTGCGCCCAATACAAATCATCGGCAAGTTGCGTCAGTTGCCCTTTTTCAGGAATAGCAAAATCAAGGGGCTGCACGGATGACCTCATTAAATAATGAAAGACAGGTTTGTCTTAAGAAAATCTAGACTAGCCGATGGTCATAAAAATTTCCATTTCAAATCACCATATTTCAACTTGATCAGTTAAATCATGCTTGCCGCTTTCGGTTATTCAAGTGATGATACCCCAAGTTATGGAGGCCGTAATGCGTTGGCAAAAAATAGTAACCATGGTCGAAGCCCATGCCGAGGGTGAGATTGGCCGTATTGTGACAGGCGGCATAGGCAAATTGCCCGGCAGCAGCATTCTTGAAACATTGAATTGGCTGAACAGTGACGGCCAGTCTTTGCGTCATTTTCTGGTCAATGAACCAAGGGGTTTTGCCCAGATGAGCACGTGTCTTTTACTGCCGCCCAAAGACCCGAAGGCTGATGTTGCTTTTGTGATTATGCAAGGCGATAAAACCCATGCCATGTCAGGGTCAAATACGATTTGCTTAACGACGGTCTTGCTGGAAACAGGGCAAATTGAAATGCAAGAGCCTAAAACGTCATTGCTGATCGAAACCGCATCAGGTTTGGTTGAAGTCGACGCCCAATGCCACGGCGGCAAATGCCAATCGGTCAGCCTCAAATTATCGGATTGCTATGCCGATCAATTGGATCAAACCGTCAAGGTCGAAGGCTATGGCGATGTGACGGTTGATATTGCCTTTGGCGGTATTTTCTATGCGCTGGTGGATGCCCGCCAATTGGGGCTTGAGATTAAGCCAGATCAATCACGGCAATTGGTGGCGGCGGGCAGTGCCATTCACCGTGCCGTTAATGCGCAATTGGACATCAAACACCCAGAATTTAAAGGCATTGAAGGCATATCCTATGTCATGTTCACAGGGTTTAATGACCAAGGGGAGATGCAAGGCGCCACCATCATGCCGCCGGGGCGGGTGGATCGTTCGCCATGTGGGACTGGCAATTCAGCACGGCTGGCGGTGATGGTCGCTCGCGGTGAAGCGCAAAAAGGCGATGCTTTTATTGCCAGATCAATCATTAATTCAAAGTTTGATGTGGCTATTGCTGATGTTAAACCCCGTGACGGATACCCTATGATCACCCCGCAAATTACAGGGCGGGGATGGGTGCATGGTATCCACCAAATTGGTGTTGATCCTGATGATCCATATCAAACAGGGTTTACCTTGAGCGACTGTTGGGGGGAAGCGCTTGATCTCTTGGATTAGGCTGGTAAGGTTGCCATATATAAAGAGAGGATAAACACATGATACTGCGCACTGCTTTGCCGTCACCCTTTGGCCGTATGGTTAAAATTTCAGCCTATGTTCTTGGGCTTGAAGACCGTTTTCAGGTTGAATTATGCAACACGATGGATGCAGAAGATTCCATCCGCCAGCAAAATCCGCTGGGCAAAATTCCTGCCCTAATTACCGATGACAGTGTGATTTATGATAGCCGTGTGATCATGGAATATTTGGACCAAATGGCAGGCGGCGGTAAAATTATCCCTTCTGGTGGTGATGCGCGGATTGATGTGTTGACACGAACCGCCATGGCTTGTGGTTTGCTGGACGCGGCCTTGCTGGTAATTTATGAGGGCCGATTCCGCCCTGAAGATATGCAGGTTGAAAGTTTTGTCGAATATCAGCGTGATAAAATTCGCCGCACCCTTGATTATGTTGCGGGCCAAAACCTGAAATATGGGAATGGCGCGATGCCTGATGCCGGTGAAATTGGCTTGGCCTGTTGCCTTGATTATCTCGATTTTCGCAAGCAATTGGATTGGCGTGATCATGCCCCGGGTCTGGCGGATTGGATGATGGATTTTGCCAAATCCGTGCCGGGGTATCAGCAAACATTGCCGCCTGAAATTGACCCCGCCCCATGGCGTCAGGCGCAATCCTGATTACTTTATGATGCGATCTGAAGGGTCATTTATGACCATTGAGGATAATTGAGAGCGCCTCATAGCAATGGTATTTCTGCATTTTTTGTAGGAGTGTGTTATGGGGTCTTTTGTTGATTTAATGGTGCGTCTGGAAGATGAAAGTGACCCTGATATCGGCATGGTTGATCATATCGATGACAACCGCTGGATAATTGGCGGCCAAGATATTTTCCCTGTCCAAATTGAATTGCTGCAAGGCGAGACAAGTTTCTTGCTCTATGGCACAGCCCTGCGAGAAACCGCTGAGCCAGTTTTTTTGCCCCTGATGATCAGCATGTTTATCGAAGGGCTGAACGGCCATAGTCTTGGCAATTATGGGATTTGCCCTGGCCCTGTGACGTTGTCGCTTTATCAAAAAATTACAATCACACCACAATTCAGTCTTGAACGACTTAAAGCGCAAATCGCCTGCCAACGCCTGTTGATCGAATGTTTTCTAGATGCGGGCTACGACCGCCATGAGGATCTGACATTAATTGCAGATGAAGGGCAAAACGACCCGCCAATTCTTCCGTTTCGGCATTGATTGTCGTCCATCTGATTAATTTTAAACGCATCTGGTAAATCACATCAAGACGCCTTAAATTAAAAACAGACCAATGATTTAAGGCAAAACCAATGACAAATTATGACTTTGATCTGATCACCATCGGGGCAGGTTCTGGCGGTGTGAGAGCCAGCCGTATCGCGGCAGGCCATGGCGCAAAGGTTGCGATTATCGAAGAAGACCGCCCCGGCGGAACGTGCGTGTTGCGGGGGTGCGTGCCTAAAAAACTATTGGTTTATGGTGCCGCTTTTTCAGCCGATTTAGACGATGCGATTGGTTTCGGTTGGGAAGAGGTTGATCCTGCCCATAATTGGGGGCAGTTGATTGCCACTAAAAATACTGAATTGGATCGGCTGGCAGGGATTTATACCAATCTGTTGAGTAATGCTGGCGTCACACTGATCGAAGGTCGCGGGCGCATCAAAGATGAACATACGGTTGAAGTTAATGGCAAAACATACACAGCAGAACGGATTTTGATCGCTGTTGGTGGTTGGCCAAGCGTGCCAGATATCCCAGGGCTGAAAGACCATGCGATCACGTCTAATGAAGCGCTTAATCTTGGCCACCGTCCTGACCAAGTGATTGTCTTTGGCAGCGGGTATATCGCCGTTGAATTTGCTGGTATTTTTAATGGTTTTGGGGCTGAAACCCATTTGGTTTATCGCGCAGAGCAACCGTTGCGGGGTTTTGACCAAGACTTGAGAGATGGTTTTTCCGAAGCGGCATCTGCCCGCGGTATCCATATGCACCCGGGCGTTACAATCGCAAAAGTTGAAGCCGCAGGTGAGCAGAAAAAAGTGACGCTCAATGATGGCCAAGAGATGGTAGTCGATGTTGTTATGGCCGCCACAGGCCGCCACCCGATGACTGATGATCTGGGGTTGGAAAACGCTGGCGTGACCACCAACGATAAAGGCGCGATTGTCGTTAATGAGGACAGCCAAACCAATATCCCATCCATCTATGCCATTGGGGATGTTACAGATCGCATCAACCTGACGCCTGTTGCGATTGCTGAAGGCCATGCTTTCGCTGATACCATCTATGGCGATAACCCCCGCCGCCCTGATCATACCAATGTGGCTTCCGCTGTATTCAGCATGCCGCCCATTGGCTCAGTTGGTCTGACCGAAGAAGACGCTATTGCCAAGGGTATCAACCCGAAAGTCTTTGTGGCGTCATTCCGCGCCATGAAAAACACCATTTCAGGCCGGCAGGAAAAATCAGTAATGAAATTAATCGTTGATCCTGAAACTGATGTGGTCTTGGGCGTGCATATGCTGGGGCCTGATGCGCCTGAAATCATCCAAGGCATGGCGATTGCCATCAAAGCAGGAGCAACAAAAAAAGACTTTGACGCCACCATTGGGATTCACCCAACAGCGGCTGAAGAATTTGTCACCATGCGGGTGCCGCGTTCAGGCTGATTGGCCATTATAGTTTTGATCTGATCTACAATCCCTTTGATGGGTTTGTGTTATGATCAAGACCATTACAGCAAAACTGTGATGAAGATGTTGTATTCTGTGGATAAAACCTGCTAAACATTTGATCATAAGATTGTTTCAAAAGGTAAACCCATGACTAAATCCATGCCTTGGACACCATCATCTTGGCGCGAATATCCGATTATCCAAGTGCCTGAGTATCCTGACCAGCAGCGTCTGAACGATGTTGAACAAGAATTGGCGGCATTGCCTCCGCTTGTTTTTGCAGGTGAAGTGCAAAGCCTGCGGTCAAAATTAGGTCAGGTAGCAGAAGGCCAATCCTTCTTGCTGCAAGGCGGGGACTGCGCTGAAAGTTTTGAAGAATTTTCAGCCAATCACATTCGTGATACCTTTAAACTCATGATGCAAATGGCAGTGGCGCTGACTTTTGGGTCATCCATGCCTGTTGTTAAAATCGCGCGAATTGCCGGGCAATTCGCTAAGCCGCGTTCCGCCCCAACTGAGATTATCGATGGCGTTGAATTGCCATCATATCGCGGGGATATGGTGAATGGCCATGAGTTCACCGCTGAATCACGTATTCCTGACCCCGAACGTCTGAAAAAAGTTTATCAGCAATCGTCATCAACTTTGAATCTGCTGCGGGCCTTTTCAACAGGCGGGTTGGCTGATCTTGAACAGGTGCATTCATGGACATTGAATTACATTCAAGGGTCTAAAGAAGCCAAACGTTATGAAGAACTGGCCAGCCGTATTGATGAATGCCTGAATTTCATGAAAGCCTGCGGCATCACCAGCGCCAGCACGGCGGCCCTGCGGGAAACTGAATTGTTCACCAGCCACGAAGCCTTGTTGTTGAATTATGAAGAAGCCTTTACCCGTCAGGACACCATCACCACCGAAGGCGGACCGTTCAGCACCTCAGCCCATATGCTGTGGATTGGCGACCGCACCCGTCAGATTGATGGTGCCCATGTCGAATATATGAGCGGAATTGCCAATCCGATTGGCTTGAAATGTGGACCTAGCCTTGATGCTGATGATTTGATCCGCCTGATCGATAAACTCAATCCTGAAAATACCCCCGGCCGATTGACGCTGATTGCGCGCATGGGGGCGGGGAAAGTCCGTGAAGGCTTGTTGCCATTGCTTGAAAAGGTCAAATCAGAAGGCCGCAAAGTGCTGTGGTGCTGTGATCCAATGCATGGCAATACCATCAAAGCATCTTCAGGCTATAAAACACGCCGTGTCGATGATGTGATGGAAGAAGTCCGTGGGTTCTTTGAAACCCACGACGTTGCAGGGACTTACCCTGGCGGTGTTCATTTCGAAATGACGGGGTCTGATGTGACCGAATGTGTTGGCGGTGATGTGGCTGAAGTGACGGAAGAAGATTTGTCTGATCGCTATCACACGTTCTGTGATCCGCGGCTGAACGCAACCCAGTCGCTGGAATTGGCTTTTTTGATTGCTGATTTGATGAAAGGCCGCCGCGCCTAGGTTTTGATTAGGGGCGCTTTTTGTCGGAGGTCATCATGTCTAAAACTGTTCAGCCCAATTTGAATGGGCCTAGCCCTGACGATCAGCCGTCCCTGACGGATTCCTATTTCCTTAGGACAAAAGCCGTTGTCGGCCGTAATGGTGATGCCCAAGTCACTTACGCTATTTTCATGCGGCGTCCTGTTTTATCCGCCCCAAAACTTGCCCTGACATGGTTGAAATCGATGCTGGATCATCGCGGGGCGGATTATCAGATTGAATTAAGCCACCCTGAAGGCAGTTGGGTCGGCGCGGGTGAGCCAATTTTATACATCACTGGCCCGCTTTCTGAATTGGTTGATTTGGAAACAATTTTCTTACAACGCATTGGGTCGGCTTCGGTGGCGGCCTATAACGCCCATGCCATGTGTTCAGCCTTGCCCAATGTGGCGTTTCTGGCGATGGATGCACGCCATTGTGCGGGTACAGATATGGCTGAATTAATGGCTTATGGGGCTTCTGTGGGGTCAATGGCGGCCAAAACCAATGCAGGGGCTGTCGGTTTTGTCGGTTGCGCCACCGACCATACCGCGCCGTTCTTTGGCACAGAAAAAGGGCGGGGCACCATGCCCCATGCGCTGATCGGCTATGCTGGATCAACGGTTAAAGCCGCCCAAATTTATGATGAAACTTTCCCTGATGAACCGCTCACCGTATTGGTTGATTATTTTGGTGAAGAAGTCACCGATGGTCTGGCGGTGGCGCGGGCGTTTCCGGAACGGGCCAAAGCAGGGACGCTATCGCTTCGGATAGATACCCATGGCGGGCGGTATATGGAAGGCTTGGATGTTCAGCAATCCTACGCTGTCTTGGAACGCAATGCCGCCGATGCCATCAGGGGCTATCGAACCGACCAAGAATTAAAGCATTTGATTGGCACTGGCGTTTCGGCGGCGGCGGCGTGGTATCTGCGTGAACAATTGGACCAAGAAGGTTTCAATAACGTTAAAATCGTTTGTTCAAGCGGGTTTGGCCCTGAAAAATGCCGTGTTTTTGCGCTCGCCCAAACCCCTGTTGATGTTATTGGCACCGGCTCTTACCTGCCCGATAAATGGTCTGAGACCTATGCGACGGCAGATATTATTTCCTATGATGGGGTCAGCCGCGTCAAAACAGGGCGTGAGTTTCTAATTCCTGATCAATCTGAATAAAGCATTACGATTGCGGCTCAAAACCTGTGATATGCAGGATCGTGCCTGAAGAATTGTCTTGCCTGATTTTGCGGGTTTCAACATAACGCGGGTCAGTATAGAATTTTTGAACTGTCTCAGGGCTGTCAAATTCAATCACGACAAAGCGATCATGGGGCATGTCACCTTCGGCGACGGTCATCTCACCCCCTCTGATCAGATACCGCCCGCCGTATTCTTCAACCAATGCGCTGGTTTGGGCCATATAAGGCTTATATGCCTCTGGATCGTTAATGGTGATCATCCCGACAATATATCCTTTTGCCATCATAAACTCCTTCTAATCCGGTCATAGGAAGCGATTACCTTTAACCCTGCCATTTGTGCCGATGAAAGCAACAGTTTCTTTTGAAATATATTCGTAAAAGGGCTAGAACATTGGCATGACTAGTCTGATTTTTGCCATTGCCCAATTAAACCCTGTTATGGGTGATATTGCGGGCAATATGAAAAAACTTATCGATGCCCGCACCAAGGCCAATGGCCAAGGCGCGGATGTCATTGTTGCGCCTGAAACCTACCTGACGGGGTATCAGACCGATGACCTTGTCCAAGTCGAAGGTTTCCTTGATGCTTGTGATGATGCGATCCAGCATTTGGCGGCTGTCACCGCGGATGGTGGGGCGGCGATTATTGTTGGTTGCCCGCGCCGTGATGGGGCTGTGATCCGAAATTCGGTATTTGTCCTTGATGGCGGCAAAGTGCTGGCGATCCGTGATAAAGCCCGCTTGCCCGGAACAGGTGTTTTTGACGATCCGCGTAACTTTGCGCCGGGGGAAATGCCTGGGCCTGTGATGTTGCGTGGGGCATTGCTGGGCCTGCCTGTCTGTGAAGATATGTGGCATGCAGATGTGGTTGAATGTATTGAAGAATCTGGCGCAGAATTGATGATTTCTTGCAATGGTTCACCGTTTGAAGAAGATAAAATTGATGACCGGATGATGACAACAATTGCCCGGGTCAGCGAAAGCCAAATGCCGTTGATCTATGTTAATCTCGTTGGTGGGCAAGATGATCTGGTGTTTGATGGCGGGTCTTTTGCGGTAAACCCTGGTGGGCAGATTGCGGCCTACATGCCATGCTTTACAGAATCCGTGTCTTATATCGAAGCCAAGAAAACACCTGATGGCTGGCGGATGCAAGGCTCCGTTGTTCAGCCTGAAACAGGTGATCTTTCGCTCTGGCGGTGCATCACTTTGGGCATTCGCGATTATGTAGAAAAGAATGGTTTTGACCGTGTGATCCTTGGTCTTTCTGGCGGGGTTGATTCCGCGCTTGTGGCGGTGCTGGCGGTTGATGCGCTGGGGGCGGACCGTGTTGATGCGGTGATGATGCCGTCACCATTCACCAGCCAGATCAGTTTGGATGATGCCAAAACCTTGGCGGATAATCTGGGCATTACCCTAAGTCATATTGATATCGACCCTGCTATGCAGGCGGTTCACACGATGCTGGAAGACCCATTTGCCAAGGCGGACCCATCTTTGGCGAAAGAAAACCTACAATCACGCCTGCGTGGTCTGGCCTTGATGAGCATTTCCAACACCACAGGTCAAATGGTGCTGACCACTGGCAATAAGTCTGAATATGCAACAGGCTATGCAACGCTTTATGGCGATATGTGTGGCGGTTATGCGCCGTTGATTGATGTTTGGAAGACGCGTGTCTTTGACCTTTGTCATTGGCGCAATAAAAACCTGCCCAAAGGCGCGCTTGGCCCTGATGGCAAAGATTGTGTTGATGGTCATGTCATCCCAGAACGCATCATCACCCGCCCGCCATCAGCAGAATTGCGTCCTGACCAACAAGACAGCGATAGCCTGCCTGATTATGAAACCTTGGATGCCATTATGAAAGCCTTG
This sequence comes from Alphaproteobacteria bacterium, assembly GCA_011522975.1. Classification (GTDB taxonomy): domain Bacteria; phylum Pseudomonadota; class Alphaproteobacteria; order Puniceispirillales; family UBA1172; genus JAGWAQ01. Next base: position 16,174 of record WTHX01000108.1, read on the forward strand.
GTGGAAGATCAGAAAGCCGTGGAAAGCATTATCGCTGATGGGTTTGATGCAGGTTTGGTCAAACGCTGTGCCCAAATGTTGATGCGGGCTGAATACAAGCGCCGCCAATGTGCTCCTGGGCCGAAATTGACAAAACGTGCGTTCTATCGCGATCGCCGTTTCCCGATCACGTCTCGCTATCAATTGGCCGATGGCGTCCATATTTCCACTAATGCTTCAGGGGATTCCCCCCTTAAAGCAGGAGAATAAAATGTCGAAAACTTTAGTTCGTTTTGCCCCCAGCCCCACTGGCAATCTTCATGTTGGGAATATGCGCACAGCATTGGTCAATTATCTTTATGCCCGCAAGGTCGGCGGTGATTTCATGTTGCGTATTGATGATACGGATGATGAACGCTCAACCCCTGAATTTGAAGCCAGCATCCGCCATGATCTGCAATGGATGGGCATGGATTGGGACCAAGAAGACCGCCAGTCGTCAAGGATTGATCGCTATATGGCGGCGCTTGACCAATTGGTGCAATCAGGTCGGGCGTATAAATGCTTTGAAACCCAAGATGAATTGTCGCTTAAGCGCAAATCACAATTGGCGGCTGGGCGCCCGCCTGTCTATGACCGTGCGGCATTAAAACTGACCGCTGAAGAAATCGCGGCCAAAGAAGCAGCGGGTGAAAAGCCGCATTATCGCTTCATGCTCGAAGATGTGACCGTGGCTTGGAATGATCTGGTCAGGGGTGATGTAGCGGTGCCAATGTCATCTTTATCGGATCCAGTGATTTTACGCGCTGATGGTCGGGTGATCTATACGCTCGCCTCTGTGGTGGATGATATGGACCACGGCGTCACCCATATTTTGCGGGGTGAAGATCACACCACCAATTCAGCAGCGCAAATTCAATTGTTTGAAGCCCTTGGCGGCAAAGCCCCAGAAATGGGACATTTTGCGCTTTTGGCAGGGGCTGATGGTGAAGGCCTGTCGAAACGCTTGGGGTCGCTTTCCATCGCTTCCTTGCGCGAAGATGGTATTTTACCGATCGCGGTGGCCAGCCTTCTGGCCCGGATTGGCACGTCTGACCCTGTCGAAGCCCGCCAGTCTATGGGTCAGGTCATCGAAGGATTTGACATCACCCGCTTTGGCCGTGCCACCCCACGGTTTGACCCCGAAGAATTAAAGATGATTAACAGCAAGGTGATTGGCGGTCTTGACTACACAGATATTGCCAGCGCACTTGAAGCCTTAGGCGTTGGCGGTGGAGATTTATTCTGGCACGCGGTGCGCGGCAATATCAACCGCATTGAAGATGCCAAGATGTGGTATGATATTGCCACCCAGCCCATCACCCCGCAAATCGAAGCCGGTAACGTGATCACAGCGGCGATCACCGCTTTGCCCGAAGGTGAGATGACCGCCGAGACTTGGGGGCAATGGACGAAAGCGATTATGGCGGCAACAGGCGAAAAGGGCAGGGCTGTCTTTATGCCATTGCGCTTGGCTTTGACAGGGCAATCCGCTGGACCTGAATTAAAAGGCGTCTTGCCTGTTATGGGGCGGGATCGCATTCTGGCACGGCTGAACGGTGAGGCGGCCTGATGACGTCTTTATTTCTGCACAATACCTTGAAGCGTGAAAAACAAGCCTTTGTGCCTTTGGATGAAAGCCATATCCGCATCTATGCTTGTGGGCCAACGGTTTATGACCGAATTCATGTTGGCAATGCTCGCCCTGTGGTGATGTTTGATCTTCTGGTGCGTTTGTTGCGCCATCATTTCCCAAAAGTCACCTATGTCCGTAATATCACCGATGTTGATGATAAGATTAACGCCCGCGCCGCCGAAGAAGGCATTGATATTGCTGAACTAACGCGGGAAACCACCAAGGCTTTTCACGAAGATTGCGCGGCATTGGGCGCGGCTGAACCTGATGTGGAACCGCGGGCGACCGACCATATCCAAGGCATGATCACCATGATCACCAGCCTGATCAACAAAGGCCATGCCTATGAAGCCGAAGGTCATGTGCTTTTTCAGGTTTCCTCAATGGCTGATTATGGGCAATTGTCCCGCCGTAGTCTGGATGAATTGATCGCAGGCGCAAGAGTTGAAGTCGCGCCGTTTAAACGTGATGCGGCTGATTTTGTTTTGTGGAAACCATCGGATGACAATCAACCTGGATGGGATAGCCCATGGGGGCGAGGGCGCCCCGGCTGGCATATTGAATGTTCAGCCATGAGCGCGGAATATCTTGGTGAAGAATTTGATATTCACGCTGGCGGGCTTGATTTGATCTTCCCCCATCATGAAAATGAAATCGCCCAATCGCGTTGCGCCCATGGCACAGCGATGATGGCCAAATACTGGATGCATAACGGTTATGTCACGGTGGATGGGGAGAAAATGTCTAAATCATTGGGCAATTTCACCACGGTGGCCGATGTCTTGGCAAAACACCCCGGGGAGGCCATGCGCTATGCCCTGATGACGGCGCATTATCGCGCCCCCCTTGATTTTTCCATGGCAGGGGTGGCGGAAGCCAAAAAAGCCCTTGATACGCTTTATCGTGCGGTGGCAGACGCAAGTGATGATGGCACGCCAGACCAAGAGGTGCTGGCCGCCCTTGGGGATGATCTCAACACATCCAATGCTTTGGCACGGTTGCATGAACTGGCACGGCAAGCCAATAAAGGCGATGCGGCGGCGGCGGCTCATCTGAAGGCATCAGCAGGGTTGATGGGGTTGTTGCAACAAGACCCGACAGTTTGGTTCCAAGGTGAAGCCCAGCAAGATGATGCTGAAATTCTGGCGGCAATTAACGCCAGAGTGGCAGCGAAAGCCAATAAAGATTTTGCTGAAGCAGACCGTATTCGTGATGAACTGGCATCCAAAGGCATTGCGCTGGAAGATGGTCCTAATGGTACAATCTGGCGGCGAATATAACGCTATTCATCCCCAAATAAGGGCTGGACTTCCCCTTTCGCCTGATCTGGGCTATAGATGCTGACATAAACCTATAAAACACAAGACGAATTTAAGGATAAATCCCATGGCAGGTGAACGCATCTGGCTTTTTGATACAACGCTTCGTGACGGTGCCCAAACCCGCGGCATCGATTTTTCTGTTGCGGATAAAATTGCTATTGCCCGCGCGCTGGATGATATGGGGATTGATTATATCGAAGGTGGTTGGCCAGGGGCGAACCCCACGGATGATGAGTTTTTTGCCGATTTCCCAAAATTAAACACAGCCAAATCAGTGGCCTTTGGCATGACCCGCCGTGGCGGGCGTTCCGCATCAAATGATGCCGGTCTGGTGGCGGTCATGAGCGCAGAGACAGATGCGACTTGTCTTGTGGGTAAGACGTGGGATTTTCATGTCGAAACCGCCTTGGGCGTGGCGCTTGAGGAAAACCTTGAGATGATCACCTCATCGATTGCCGCCGTTAAAGACCGAGGTCGCCAGCCGATGTTTGATTGTGAACATTTCTTTGATGGCTATAAGAACAACCCTGAATATGCAGTTTCGGCCGCTGTTGCGGCCTTTAAAGGCGGGGCGGAATGGATTGTGCTTTGCGATACCAATGGCGGCTCTATGCCCGAGGATATCGTCAAAGGCGTCACCGCTGTCAAAGACGCCTTGCCGGAGGCCAATATCGGCATCCATTGCCATAATGATTGTGGGCTTGCGGTGGCTAATTCAATTGCCGCGGTTGAAGCGGGCGCGCGTCAAATTCAAGGCACGATTAACGGCATTGGGGAGCGTTGCGGCAATGCCAATTTGATCACGCTGATCCCTAATTTGATGCTGAAATATGGCTATGAGACGGGCATTCCCCATGATCGCCTGCCAAAACTAAAAGCCTTGTCTCGGCTGTTGGATGATCGGATCAACCGTTTGCCGAATAACCATGCGCCTTATGTGGGGGATGCGGCATTTGCCCATAAAGGCGGGTTGCATGCTTCTGCTGCTCAAAAAGACCCGCGCACCTATGAACATGTCCCCCCTGAAACCGTTGGCAACACGCGGGAATATATTGTCTCCGACCAATCAGGTAAGGCCAATTTCTTGGCCCGATTTGAAGATTTCGGCATTGAAGTGGATAAAAACGACAGCCGCCTTGATGCTTTGATCAATGATGTTAAAGACAAAGAGTTTAAAGGCTGGGCCTTTGATACCGCCGAAGCCAGTATGGAAATGCTGGTCCGCCGTGCTTTGGGTGAAGTGCCAGATTATTTCATGATCGGCCGTTTCCGCGTCATGGATGAACGCCGCTTTAATGCCAAAGGTGATCTGGTGGTTGAATCAGAAGCCACGGTGACGGTACGGGTGGGGGAAGATGCTTACCATGAAGCGGCGGTGGGCAATGGTCCGGTGAACGCTGTTGATACCGCCATCCGCAAAGCCCTGACCCGCGCTTATCCGCAACTGTCTGGTGTTGCGCTGGTGGATTATAAAGTCCGTATTTTGCAAAGTTCCAATGAACAGGGCGGCACCGATGCCGTCACCCGCGTGTTGATCGAATGCCGTGATGACCAAGGTCAAGATTGGACCTCTGTTGGTGTTTCCACCAATATTATTGATGCTTCGGTGATGGCTTTGGCGGATGCCATGACATGGAAATTGTTTAAAGATGGTGTTTCCGCCCCTGCTGAATAGCAGTTGGCTTGATGGGCAGGATCATGGCTGGCACAGATCAATCTGTTAAAGAACAAGACGGCGATTGGGCGGGATATCTGCCTTCTGTTATTTTGTCTCATCCCCAAATGGGGGAGAATATAGGCGCCTCGGCTCGCGCCATGAAAAACTGTGGTTTAAACACCATGCATATCGTCAGCCCAAGGGATGGCTGGCCCAATCCTGCGGCAGTGTCGATGGCGTCAAGTGCCGATGATCTGCTTGATCAAGCCCAATTGCATGACACCACCCGTGAGGCGGCAGCACCCTATACATTGATCGCCGCCACCACAGCACGGCGGCGGGGGATGATGAAAGAGATACTATCCCCCCGAGAGGCAGCCCAAAAATTGATTGCCCATGCAAGGGCAGGGGGTAAGCCTGCTTTGCTGTTTGGGGCGGAACGATCCGGGCTTGATAATGATGAAGTCGCCTTGGCGGATATCATCATCACCGTGCCGTTAAACCCGCAATTTTCCTCTCTTAATTTGGGGCAGGCGGTGCTTTTGATGGGTTGGGAATGCCGCATGGCCGCGATGGAGAACGCTTCACAAGAGATGGGGCAAACGATGGATCAGGGGCAATCGCCTCAAGTGGTATCCGCACGGTCAGAGGACAAGCAATATTTTTATGACATTTTAGAACAAAGCCTTGAAAAAGGCGGGTTTTTTGCAACTGCTGACATGCAACCTGGCGTCATGCGCAATATCATGGCGATGTTTGCTCGGGCGGATTTAACCGAACAAGATATCCGTACCCTGCATGGTATGATCAAAGCGATCAAAAGAAGCGGGGCTGATTAAGCCTGAACCCAAGCCTAGGCTTGACATTGCCGCTGATTTTCACTAAACCAACAACACTTCTCGGGAAAGTGGTTAGATTGAACGTTTTAAACGTTGCCTTTTAACCCGGCCATTGGGGCACTACCGGGGCAAAAACAATGAAATGGAGTCCATAAAATGGCACCTAAATCTGACCATAAGCGTCATTCGTCTAAGCATAAAATTGATCGCCGTCTTGGTGTGAACCTTTGGGGTCGCGCCAAATCACCTGTTAACGCCCGTGAATATGGCCCCGGCCAGCATGGTCAGCGCCGCCGTAAGCCTACCGATTACGGTGTTCAGCTGATGGCCAAGCAGAAGCTGAAAGGCTATTACGGCAATATTGGCGAAAAGCAATTCCGCAAATATTACGATGAAGCCGTTCGCCGTCGTGGTGATACAGGCCAGAACCTGATCGGGATTCTGGAATGCCGCCTTGATGCGCTGATCTATCGTATGAAATTTGCACCAACCGTCTTCTCTGCGCGCCAGTTGGTTAACCACGGCCATGTCTTGGTCAACGGTCGCCGCTGTAACATTCCTTCAGCCATGATGAAAATCGGTGATGTTATTGAGCTGAAAGAAAAGTCTCGCACCATCCCACAGGTGATGGAAGCCATGGCATCAGCCGAACGCGATATTCCTGAATATCTGACCGTTGATGAAGCCAAAATGAAGGGCAGCATCAGCACTATTCCTGAACTGGCTGACGTGCCTTATCCGGTTCAGATGGAACCAAATCTCGTGATCGAATATTACTCACGTTAATCGGATAACATTATTAATTAAGGCCGCTTTTAGCGGCCTTTTTTTATGGCGAAATTAAACCTGCCAATTTAAGCCTGTTTAAAGCGCAATTTGCCGCTGATGACCAATAGCCCTAGGCTGATAATCACAAACCCGATTAATTCTTGGAGGGATACCATCTCACCCAAGGCCACAGCATCAAGGATCAAGGCAAATGGTGGGATGATAATTGTCACCAAGGTCAGGTTTGCCGCCCCAGCCTGTTTTAAAATGGCAAAATACAAAAGATAGGCCACCGATGTGCATAAGATGGCAAAGGTCAAAAGCGATAGGGTTGAACGCATTGACAGGGCTTCAAAAGGCAGGCCTTCCACCATTGTTGCCAAAATAAACATCCACACAGAACTGGTGATCAACATGCCAGTTGCGGTGACCTCAACGCCAAGGTTTTTGACCTGAAACTTGCCCCAAATGCTGGCAAAAGCGTAACTGATTGACGATAAAATAATAAGAATCTGTCCAATATTGGTCAGGGACAATGACGACAACGTATCAAATCCCATAATGATAATTACGCCCAAAATCCCCATAATCACGCCGATAACTTTGGGCATGGTGATGGCTTCTTCTTTAAGGAATATCCCTGAAAGCATCACCCCAAAAAACGCGGTGGTTGAATTGAGGATCGAAGCCATCCCGCCTGTGATGTACTGCTGGCCGAAAACAATCGCCGAAAAGGGAATGGCGTTGTTAAGCAATCCCATCACCGCTAAAGCCAGCCATATTCGCCCATCTTTGGGCAAGGCAATGCCTTTGATGGTGATGTATAAAACCATCACCAAGGCGGCGATGCTGACGCGGTGGAAAACGATCTGAAAAGGCGATAATTCAAGCAAAAGAATTTCAGAAAGAAAAAATGTACCGCCCCAAATCAAGCCAAGTAAAAGCATCAAAAGCCATGTGCGGGGAGTCATATTCATGACTTGAGATTGCCAGAAAAAATCACATCAAGTAAGGTAAAACTTCACCTTATTGAAAGATAGGAACTCACCATGGCCAGTGTTGTCATCAAAGCACTCGAACAAGACCATTATGATCAATGGTTATCGCTCTACCATGGTTATGCCGACCATTATCGCGCGACATTGACGGACGATGGTATCAAAACAACATGGGGGTGGTTGATGGATGAAGATCACCCTTTGACCGGGCTGGTTGCCCTCGATGGCCAGCAATTGATCGGCCTTGCCCATTTCAGAGCCATGCCAAGCCCTTTACGCGGGGCAGAGATTGGGTTTTTGGATGATCTTTTTGTTGATCCTGCCTCACGTGGGCAACAGGCAGGTGAATTGATGTTGATGGCGCTGAAAGAGATTGCCGCCGATGAAGGCTGGGCAATGGTGCGCTGGATCACCCGCGATAACAATTACCGCGCCCGCAGCCTTTATGATCGGCACGCCATCAAGACCGATTGGAACACATATGAAATGTTGCCTGGATAATACCAGCCCCGCCAAAACCTGCTAGATTAAGACCTGCTAGATTAAGACCTGATGAATTAACCGTTGATTGGTTGTGGGTTTACATCAATACCGCGGGTGTTGAACAATTCGATCAACTCACCTGTTTCGTACATTTCACGGATAATGTCACAGCCGCCTACAAACTCACCTTTAATGTAAAGTTGCGGGATGGTTGGCCAATTGGTATATTCTTTGATGCCTTCACGGATGGCGTCATCTTCTAGGACATTCACGCCGCGAAACTTGACCCCAAGATGGGACAAAACGCCAACAACAGCCGCTGAAAACCCGCATTGTGGAAACACAGGCGTGCCTTTCATGAACAGCACGATATCTTGGCTGGCAATCTCACCGTCGATTTGATTTTTGGTACGTTCATCCATGACTTATTCCTCTTCTGCAGGTGTGGTTTGAAGCGCAAGGGCATGCAGTTCACCCCCCATGCGCCCCCCGAGGGCTTCATATACAATTTGATGTTGCTGGATGCGGGTTTTGCCGCGAAATTCTTTGGCGACAACATGGCAGGCGTAATGGTCACCATCGCCGCGCAGATCAGTGATCGTCACCTCAGCGCCGGGCAAGGCTTCTGTGATCAAGCGTTTGATTTCTTGGGCTTCCATTGCCATTGGTCATCTTCCTTTACTCATCACCCAGCAAACGAATAGTCTGAAGGGGTTGGTTAAGCGTTATTCCCCGCCATGATCCGCGGCAAGCCTTGTTCATAGGCTTGTTGCATCTCATCCTTAGAAATAAGCATTCCATCACTAGATTTCAATTCTGCTGATGGAATTGTTTGACCGATAACTTGACCGTCTAAACCTAAATCTTTTGCCTTGGCCAGGATCGCGTCAGGCGAATTGGTTTCAATCACATAGCGGTTTTGGTCTTCACCAAAAGCCCAGCCATGGCCAGCGCCAGCAGGCAGGGTAATCTCAGCCCCAAAACCGCCAGATGCCATCACCATTTCAGCCAAAGCCGGCAAAACCCCGCCATCACCGATATCATGACAAGCATTGATCTGATTATCGGCGATCGCTTGGCGGATCAACTGACCTGTCAGGGCTTCAGCCTCCAGATCAACAGGCGGCGGGGCGGCGTCTGGGTTATCGGTCATAACATCCGCGTAAACCGAACAGCCCAACCAGCCGTCATTTTTATCAGGATGCTGGCCAATGATGACCAATGTATTTTCAGCCGCTGTCAGCCCAATGCCAACCGCACCATCAACATCATCAATCACGCCGACCATGCCAATCACAGGGGCAGGGTTGATGGCGTTGCCATCGGTTTCATTGTAAAGCGAAACATTGCCAGAGACGACAGGTGTTCCCAACGCCTTGGCCGCTTCACCCATACCCATAACAGAGCCTGTGATCTGCCCCATGATGCGGGGTTTTTCAGGATTGCCAAAATTGAGGTTGTTTGTCACGGCCAATGGCAATGCCCCTGATGCAGAGATATTGCGATAGGCTTCGGCCACGGCTTGCTTGCCGCCTGTAATCGGGTCAGCCTTGACATAACGAGGGGTGCAATCGGTGCTGATCGCTAAGCCACGCTGTGATCCATGGACCCGAACCAAGGCCGCATCACCAGTGGATGCTGCCACGGTATCGGCCATGACATCACGGTCATATTGCTCCCAAATCCAGCGGCGACTGCAGAGATGGTGCGAGCCTAAAAGCGTCAGCAACACATCTTTCATGCTGTCATCTGTTGCCAGGTCAGCGCTGGATATAACAGGCAATTGTGGGCTGTCTTCGTGGGGGCGGTCATATTCAGGCGCGTCATCCACCAATGGCGCCAATGGAATATCCGCCGCCAGACCACCATCTTTCATCAAGACCAAATGACCGCTATCAGTCACCGTGCCAATGGTGGCAAAATCCAGATCCCATTTGTCCAAAATGGCTTTGGCTTTTTCGGTGGCATCAGGTTTCAGGACAACCAGCATCCGTTCTTGGGATTCGGACAACATAATCTCATAGGCCGACATATGGTCTTCACGGACAGGCACAAGATCAAGGTCAATTTCCATGCCCAAGCCGCCCTTAGCAGCCATTTCAACAGAGGATGAGGTCAAACCTGCCGCGCCCATATCTTGAATGGCCACAACCGAATCTGACGCCATTAATTCAAGGCTGGCTTCCATCAGCAATTTGCCGGCAAAAGGATCACCCACCTGCACGGTTGGGCGTTTAGACGCATCTTCTTCGCTGAATTCGGCGGAGGCCATGGTCGCGCCATGAATGCCATCACGCCCTGTCTTAGCGCCGATATAAATCACAGGGTTGCCCGCGCCAGATGCGGCAGAATAAAAGATTTTATCCGCGCGCGCCAAGCCAACCGCCATGGCGTTAACCAAGATATTGCCATTGTATGACGCATCAAAATTGACCTCACCGCCAACAGTGGGAATGCCGATGCAATTTCCGTAACCGCCAATCCCTGCCACGACGCCAGAGGCCAGATAAGGCGTCAATTCATGATCAGGCGCGCCAAAGCGCAAAGCATTAAGAAGCGCAACAGGACGCGCGCCCATGGTGAAGACATCACGCAAAATACCGCCAACACCAGTCGCCGCCCCTTGATAGGGTTCGATGTAAGATGGGTGGTTATGGCTTTCGATTTTGAACACCGCCGCCCAGCCATCACCAATATCAATGACGCCAGCGTTCTCTCCCGGGCCTTGGATGACTTGCGCGCCAGTTGTCGGCAGAGTTTTAAGCCATTTTTTTGATGATTTATACGAACAATGTTCGGACCACATGGCTGAAAACACGCCCAATTCCGTCAGGTTAGGCACCCGCCCCATATGATCACAAATGCGATCAAATTCTTCAGCGGTCAGCCCCATGCCAAGGGCATCATCTAGCGAAACGATAGGGTTGCGGTCAGTCATGATTGGCTCGCTTCAATAATCGCGGTCAAAAGGCGGCGGCCATCAGCCCCGCCAACCGTTGCGCTCATTTTTCGTTCGGGATGCGGCATCATCCCCAAAACACGGCCGTTTTCGGATGTGATGCCAGCGATATCAAGCGCTGCGCCATTGGGGTTGTAATCATCTTCCCCATTAATCGGGGCATAGGTGAAGGCGATCTGGCCGTTATCTTGGATGCGCTTTAATGTGTCATCATCGGCGTAAAACTGGCCTTCATTATGGGCTACAGGGATGATCATTTCTTCGCCATCTTCAAACCCTGCCATAATATCTTTGCCGCTTTGATGGGTTTTTAAATTGGTGTCACGGCAAACAAATTTAAGCCCTTTGTTGCGGATCAATGCCCCGGGCAACAGGCCTGTTTCAACCAGCACCTGAAAACCATTACAGATGCCCATAACCATGCCGCCACGCAAGGAATGTTCAATCACTTCATCCATGGCCGGTGATTTCGATGCAATCGCTCCGCAACGCAAGTAATCGCCAAAAGAAAACCCGCCAGGAATAATGACCAGATCAGGATTGCCCAAATCAGTGTCTTTATGCCAAACGGCGGTGGGTTGTTTGCCGGTGATTTCTGCCGCTGCCGTGATCACATCACGATCACAATTTGACCCCGGGAATGTGATAACGGAAATATTCATGGATCAACTGTCCCCATCCATATCAGCGGGGTTGATGATGGTGATCTCATAATTTTCGATCACCGTGTTGACCAGTAGAGTTTCACACATCTTTGCTGTTTTCTGGCGAGCGCGGTTTTCATCCGTTTCATCCAGATCAAGGATGATTTGTTTACCTGTGGAAACACCGTTAACTTCGGTATATCCAAGGCTGGAAAGTGAGTTTTCGATGGCGCGTGCCTGTGGGTCGAGCACCCCTGGTTTAAGGTTGATTGAAACCATGACTTTCATCACGCGTCTCCCTTGTTGAGAAGGCTGGGGTTAAGAATGC
>WTHX01000108.1:27925-33406 GCA_011522975.1 Alphaproteobacteria bacterium
CCGCCTAAATCTTGGCGAAAACGATCTTTGTCTTTTTTCTCACCTGTTTCGATATCCCACAGGCGGCAGTTATCAGGGCTAATCTCATCGGCCAGAATAATCCGCTGATCACCTGTGGTCAGGCGGCCAAATTCCAGTTTGAAATCAATCAGGGTGATGCCGATGGCTTTAAACAGGTCTTGCAAGGTCTGGTTCACCTTGAGCGTCATGGCGATGATCTGATCCAATTCATCTTTGCTGGCCAGCCCAAATAGCGTGACATGCTCTTGGCTGATGATCGGGTCGTTAAGCGCATCTTCTTTGAGGTAATATTCAATCAACGGCGCGGGCAGGGCATCACCATCTTTGATGGCAATCAACTCACCGCCAAGTCGTTTGACCATCGATCCTGCCGCGATGTTACGCACCACGACTTCGACAGGGACGATCTCAACTTTACGGATCAGCTGTTCACGTTCATTCATCCGTTCAACGAAATGGGTTTCCACCCCATCACGAGCCACATGACCCATGATATGTTCCGAAATCAGGTTGTTCAGAATCCCTTTGCCCGCGATCACGTCATGTTTCAAAGCGTTATACGCGGTGGCATCATCTTTAAAATATTGGATCAAATGGTCGTCATCAGGCCCGGCGAAAATTGTTTTCGCTTTACCATCATAGAGCTGTTGTCGTTGAGACATGATCCAAACTTTACTTGATATAGATGTTTAAGGATTCTTAAACACATTATATAGAGGTTATCCGCCGGACTGTAAATCCTTAAACCCCCATTTTGGGTAAGATATCAGGCTATTTTCCCGAAAACACACGATCAAAGATCACATCGACACGGGCAAAATGCTGATCAAGGTCAAACAGTGCATCCAATTGATCATCGCTAAGGGCAGCAGTGACTTCCGCATCAGCCTTCAGGCGATCGATGAGCATCCCACCTTCATGCCATGTTTCCATAGCGTTCTTCTGAACCAATTTATAGGCATCTTCGCGGCTTACCCCATTTTGGGTCAGGGCCAACAAGACTTGCTGGGAATGGACAAGCCCCCCCAATTGATCAAGGTTGGCCTGCATCATTTCAGGATAGACCACAAGGTTCTGAACAACAGACGCCATGCGCTTTAAGGCAAAATCCAAGGCGATCGTGGCGTCAGGGCCAAAGACACGTTCCACCGATGAATGGGAAATGTCCCGTTCATGCCAAAGCGCAACATTTTCAAGGGCAGGGGTCACCGCGGCGCGGACAATCCGTGCCAAGCCTGTTAGGTTTTCAGTCAGAACAGGGTTGCGCTTATGCGGCATGGCAGATGAGCCTTTTTGCCCTGGTGAGAAATATTCTTCGGCTTCACGCACTTCTGTCCGTTGCATATGGCGAATTTCAGTCGCCAGTCGTTCCACCGATGACGCGATCACCCCAAGGGTTGAAAAATACATGGCATGGCGATCACGAGGGATAACTTGGGTGGAATGGGTCTCTGGGACCAACCCCATTTCTTGGGCGACATGGGCTTCGACAGCAGGGTCGATATGGGCATAAGTGCCAACAGCGCCTGAAATTTTACACGTGGCGATTTCATCACGGGCGGCCAATAGCCGCTTTTTAGCGCGATCAAATTCAGCGTAAAACCCGGCCAGTTTCAGGCCAAAAGTCACTGGTTCGGCATGGATGCCATGACTGCGGCCAATGGTGGGCGTGTATTTATGTTCTTCGGCGCGAGACTTTAGGGCGGCCAGCAATTCATCCAAATCAGCCAGCATCAAATCAGTGGCGCGGGTCAATTGCACGGCAAAAGTCGTGTCCAACACATCAGAAGATGTCATGCCTTGATGGATAAACCGCGATGATGGGCCGACAAATTTTGCGACACTGGTCAAGAACGCGATCACATCATGTTTGGTTTCTTTTTCAATCTCATGGATCTCAGGAATATCAAAATTAGATTTTTCTCGGATGATCTTGGCGTCTTCTTCTGGAATTACCCCCAATTTGGCCATGGCGTCACAAGCATGGACTTCAATATCCAGCCATATCTGGAATTTGCTTTCATCTGACCAAATTTGTGTCATTTCAGGGCGGGAATAGCGCGGTATCATAATCTGTCCTTAAGCCGAATAGTGATGGCGTTTATATATCAAGATGCAGGCCATTTGACCAGAGAGCAGTTGCAAGAAGTCTAGAGCAAGCCAAGGGTTTTGAATGACGTATGGCTGCTTGGGCCGATAATAATATGATCATGCACGCTAATATTGACGGTTTGCAAGGCTTGGACAATCGCTTTTGTCATTTCAATATCAGCCTTTGATGGTTCTGTATGATCAGACGGATGATTATGAACCAATATTACCGAAGCGGCGTCATGTTGCGTTGCGGCTTTCACAATTTCACGGGGATAGACCATGACACGATCAACCGTGCCCTTTTGCGGTTCTTCGTCATGAATCACTCGATTTTTTGAATTCAAATACAACACCATAAATGATTCTGTTTTCTTAAATCCAATGCGCTCACGGCAATAGGTAATGACGTCATTCCATGACGACAACACAGGATTGGCAAAAGCGTCATGACGGCTTAGGCGTAATGTCATTTCACGGATTAGAATCAAAAATACAGCGGCATGTTTGCCAATACCTTTTATGCTCTCTAGTTCATCTTGGCTGGCATTAATGAGACCACGGAAACTGCCAAATTTATCAAGCAATGCTTTGGCAACAGGTTTGGTGTCACCACGTTTGTTAATATTAAATAACAAAGCCTCTAGGATTTCATATTCATGTAAGGATGCCGCGCCTCTCTCAATGATGCGCTGACGCAAACGATCACGATGACCCTGCTTGTCAGCATGGGGATTATTCTTGGGTTTTGATTGTTCTGTCATCACAGGTCTTTAGGTTAAATGGCGGCGAAACCTAAAGGCCGAAACACTTAAATACATAAGATATCTTAAATTTAAACTTGCGGTTCAGGCAAGCCTTATTCGGGCAATTGATAAGGCGGCATGGTCAGGCCTTGTGGCGATTGGGTGAAAATCTCTACCCCATCCTTGGTGACGCCAATTGAATGTTCAAACTGAGCGGATAACCCGCGGTCGCGGGTTACAGCGGTCCAGCCATCAGACAAGATTTTAACCTGCCATGTGCCGGTGTTAATCATAGGCTCAATGGTAAAGATCATGCCTTCTTCCAGCACCAAGCCTTCCCCAGGCGTTCCATAATGCAAAACAGTAGGGGCAGCATGAAACACACGCCCCAAACCATGACCGGTGAAATCCCGCACCACAGAGAAACGCGCAGCTTCTGCATAGGATTGGATGGCATGGCCAATATCACCCAGCGTGACCCCTGGTTTCACCATTCGGATTGAACGCATCATTGCTTCATAAGTCACTTGAGTCAGGCGTTTGGCTTTAACAGAAACATCACCAACCCAGAACATCCGGCTGGTGTCGCCATACCAGCCATCAACAATCGTGGTGATATCAATATTCAGGATGTCGCCATCATGCAGGGTTTTTTCGGAAGGGATGCCATGGCAAACAACATGATTGACCGAAATACACGTGGCTTTTGGAAAGCCTTTATAATCGAGCGGGGCCGGGATAGCGCCGTGATCCGTGATAAACTGATGACAAAGATCGTTCAATTCAAGCGTGGTAACGCCTGCTTTAATATGCGGGGTGATGAAATCCAGTGTTTCGGCCGCCAAACGGCCTGCTTTGCGCATGCCGGCAAAGCCTTCTTCATCATGTAATGTTACAGGTTCATTCCGCATCATGGATCCAGTCTATTGATAGCGAACAGGCAATTCTGTTGAGATTTCGATTGTGTTAAGATCGATATGGCATTGCCACGCGTGAATAGCAACCCCAGCTTTGCGTGCCGCGATAAATGCTTCGGCATAATTAGGGTCAATATCATCCGCCAAGGTGAAATATTCCCCATCACCCCGTTGGATAACATAAAGCATAGCAGCCTTGCCGCCTGACCGTGCAATTTCAGCAAGAATATTAAGATGTTTGGCGCCTCTAGCCGTCACCGAATCAGGAAATTCCATTCCCCTAGGGTTCGGCCCATCAGGGCGCGCCAGATGGACGTTTTTAACTTCTAACATCAAAGGTGGTGCGTCATTTTCCGTTGCTAATTTAAAATCAAACCGCGTGCCTTTTTCATAGGTAAATTCAGGTGTGATCACAGGGTATTCAGCAAAAGCGGGGATCACCTGATTGGTCAGGGCTTCATGGGTCAATTTATTGGGCAGGTTGGTATTAATCCCCACCAGCGTGCCATCAGCCTCGACAATCTCCAGTGTCTTTTTCAATTTCCGGTTGGGGTTATCAGAAGTTGAACACCACACCCGCATCCCCGGGTCTTTAAGCCCTGTCATGGCGCCGGGGTTAGGGCAATGCACGGTTTCAACTTGGCCGTTAAAATCAATATCGGCAAGGAAGCGTTTATACCGCTTGATCAATACCCCTTCGGTTAATTCAGGCCAGTGCATTCATCCCTCGTCTTGGTGTTTTTCATGGTGATCAAAATGATTTCATTTATTCGCATGACATCAAGCGGCAATCAACTATATTCAGATCATTGCGTTTTCCCCCATCATCCTCAGGAGCTTTGATGATGCAACCTACCGCTGCGATTATGATTATTGGTGATGAAATCTTAAATGGCCGGACGGCTGATAAAAATATCAATTACTTGGCCAGTCAATTTTACGATCGCGGCATCAAATTGGCCGAGGCCCGCGTGATTGGCGATGATGAAGACGTGATTATTGAAACTGTTCGTCATCTTTCGGAAAAATATGATCTTGTATTCACATCCGGCGGGATTGGCCCCACTCATGACGACATCACCACCGTGACCATCGCCAAAGCCTTTGGGGTTAAGGTGATCCGCCATCCTGAAGCAGATCAACGCTTGATCGACCATTACAATGGCACGGGACTTGATTATAACGAAGCGCGTCAGAAAATGGCGGATATCCCCGAAGGCGCGGTTTTGATCGACAACCCGATCTCCGCCGCCCCGGGTTATATTTTGGGCAATGTTCATGTCCTGCCCGGTGTGCCGTCTATTTTGCAGGCTATGATCGAAAATATGGGGGATCAATTGCCCGGCGGCATTAAAGCCTTTCGCCTGACGGTGCAAACCGAAGTTGGTGAAGGCACGCTGGCATCAGGTCTTGCCCATGTTGAAGCCAATCACAAAGGTGTTTCTATTGGCTCTTACCCTTGGTTTAAACCGGGGGCTTATGGCACGGCGCTGGTGGTCTCTGGTCTTGATCAATCGCTGGTTGAACAAGCCGCCCAAGCCTTGGTGGCGCTGGTGGGGGATCACGGCGGGGAAGCCTATATCGATGACAAAGTTGTTGGCGGCAATACCCCTTCATAGCGGTTTCCGCTTCATCTTTTTCCCCTAATCTCTTTCCCAGGGATTCTTGCGCTTTGCTGGTACTGTCTCTTATACACATCTCCGAGC